>CAYRBL010000380.1:2039-3609 GCA_964422385.1 uncultured Bacteroides sp. | reverse complement strand
TATTGCATGACCACCCACAGGGCGTTGGAAAGGGATGCCAAACTCTTCTAAACGGGCACCTAAATATTCCACTTGTTTGATACGAGTTTCTAAAGTATCGAATTCTGTTCCTTCGTCTAGTCCCTGAGCCAGTGCATTCATATCACGTCCCGACATGCCACCGTAGGTTACATATCCTTCGAACATAATATTGAAAACACTTGCTTGTTTGAATAACTTTTCGGTACGCATTCCAATAAAACCTCCCATATTTACAATGGCATCTTTCTTAGCGCTCATCGTCATTGCGTCAGCATAAGAGAACATTTCTTTAACGATCTCTTTAATTGTTTTGTTTTCGTAGCCTTTTTCGCGCAACTTTATGAAGTATGCATTCTCAGCAAAGCGTGCTGAATCGAATACAACCATTTTACCATATTTATCGGCAACTGCTTTAACATCTTTTAGGTTTTGGATAGATACTGGCTGGCCACCCGAAGAGTTACAGGTAACTGTCATAATGATGAAAGAAACTTTATCATTATTATTTTTTATAACTTCTTCTAGTTTTTCAATATCTACATTGCCTTTAAAAGGGTGATCCAAGGCGGTGTCGAAAGCTTCAGCAATTGTGCAATCATAAGCTTTCGCTTTACGAAATTCGATATGACCTTTTGTGGTATCGAAATGAGAATTGCCTGGAACAATGTCACCTTCTTTTACTAATACTGAAAACAAAACGTTTTCGGCAGCACGACCCTGATGTGTTGGCAAGAAGTAATCGAAACCTAAGATATTTTTTATGGCTGTTTTCATCTTAAAATAAGAAGAAGCGCCAGCATAACTTTCGTCTCCAAGCATCATTTCGCTCCATTGACGATCGCTCATTGCTCCAGTTCCGGAGTCGGTAAGCAAATCGATAAACACTTTGTCGCTGCTCAAATTGAACAGGTTATATTTAGCTTCTTTTATCCATTGTTCACGTTGTTCGCGTGTACTTCTCTTTATCGGCTCAATCATTTTAATCTTGAATGATTCTGCAAATGGTAATTCCATGTTTTTTGTTATTAAATTCATAAAAATAAAATAAAGTAATTAAGTAAGTTAGTTAGTGTAGTATTACAGATCATAATGAAAGCTATCCCTATCTTTTATATTAAGATAGCGACCTTCGCATTGCTTATATGTTAGAAAAGTATACATCATTAGATTCACTTTAACCTGACAAAATTAAAATAATTTTTCATACTTTTGCACATTATATTTATTATTTTTATAAAATATATATTAACGCTCTGATTACAAACAACAATTTAAATAAAATGAAAAAACTTTTAATTCTATTATTTACTATTTTTACACTTAACGTGACGGCACAATATGATAAGTATTTCGAGAATAAAACACTTAGAATTGACTATTATCATTCGGGGAACTTTTATAATGAGTACTATCGTCCTGACGAAATGTATGTGAAAGCTGTTTGGGCAGGTTCGATGATTAATTTAGTGGATACTTTTAATTATGGTAAGTTTAGAATAATGGTTTATGATAAAACCACAGATATGTTAATATATTCGAGAGGATATTC
>CAYRBL010000380.1:0-1939 GCA_964422385.1 uncultured Bacteroides sp. | reverse complement strand
GTGCTTTTAAATACATCGCCTTATGATAAATTAAAAGATAAAATTAATATATGGGGAGTGCTTACTACTTCAGCTAACTCGGGAATTAACAGCCCTAATGATAGTATTTATAAAAAGACTGCTATTAACACCAGTTTTAATGCAATTAATTCTGATAGATATTTGATGACTACCGATAATAAGGCTTTGCAAGATTTATTGGCCGAAACACCTTACGATATTATAGTGATTATGTGCAACACTACCAAGTATGGAGGTGGGGGAATCTTTAATTTCTATAGTACTTTTGCTGCCGGTGATAAGTATGCAGACTATCTTTTCCAGCATGAATTTGGACATGCCTTTGCTGGTTTGGGCGACGAGTATTATACATCTGATGTGTCTGTTGAAGATTTTTATCCTACCAATATAGAGCCTTGGGAGCCTAACATTACTACTTTGGTTAACTTTGGTGCGAAGTGGCAAAATATGCTTTCTACAAATGTTCAGGTGCCTACCAAGGTTACTGAAGAAAATAAAACTGTATTAGGCGTATACGAAGGTGGAGGTTATATGGCAAAAGGTGTGTATCGCCCCTATGTAGATTGCACTATGAAATCTATTAAGATCAATGCCTTCTGTCCTGTTTGCTATAAAGCAATAGAACGTATGATTGATTTTTATAGTAAGTAGGAAGGGAACTTGTCCTTAATGTTGGGAAGCAATGGTGATGTTTGGGTTGAAAATATTATATATTTCAGCTAATAATAACAACTTTATAGAGATTTCCGCTACAGCTTCCCTCCCAATACTGCGGTTTTCTTGTATTGTTTTACGTTGCCTTGCAAGTCGAAGATTTCGATGTAGAGGATGTAAATTCCTATAATTGCTTTGGCATTTGCATCGTTGAGACCATCCCAAATAAAGCTGCCTCTGGTTCCTAATAATTCATTTTTGATAAGGTTTTTTATCAATCTACCTTTGGAATCGTAGATTAAAACATTCGCCATTAAACCCGATTGATTGAATTTATAATTAATTTGCAATACGTCGTTGTAGCCATCATTATCCGGCGAAAATATTTCGGGTGAAATTGTAAATGGTTCTTCCATATAAAGGAAATCACTATACTGTGAGTTTTTATAAGCTGGTGTTGCAAAGCCCGATTGCTCGGAAGCCGAATGCCAATTTGTTTTATCTTGCGTAGTTTTATGTGGATTGATTCGCTCTAAAGAAACCCCTTCTACATTTATTAAAAGAGGAAAATGCATGGCAACATTATAATCGAAACAATCGATAATGACGCTGTCGGTTTTAGCCAACACAACTATTCCTTCATCATTATTAAAGGAAGGCAATGACGACATGCTGATAAAATTAGCAGGATTCTCGCTATAATATTGCTTCTTGACAATAGTTGGATCGGTGGTTAATACTAGATATTCTCCTTTAAAAAGCATTTCGCACGAATTAGTTATTGGATATGCATATTTCAAGGTGTTTTCATAGGTATCGAATGTAGATAACCAAAGTTTATTTAAGGCAATATTTTTATTAGAAAGATTAAATATCTCGACAAAATCAACTCCATTTGGCTTGGGATTAAACAGAATTTCATTAATAATTATATCCTTAATTTCGGGATCTTCGGGATAGGCGAAGTGAGAAATAGTGTTAAGCTGAAGCATATTTCCTGCACAATCTTTAATAGTATCTAAAAGTGTAAGGCTATATATTTGTCCTTTTTTAATCGAATAAGAAAGTTTTAAAGCTATAACATTTATTTCGGAATACAAATTGCTAACACTATCTATATTTATAAAAGGCGTAATTGAATACGAAGTTTTGTTGAGCAGCTTTGACTTATGCATCGTTTCATTAAAATAAACATAAATAAAATTGCTATCAGCAAGACATATTTTAGATATTTGTGGTGCATTCAAATCGGGATTAGATCGGA
>CAYRBL010000379.1:0-3623 GCA_964422385.1 uncultured Bacteroides sp. | reverse complement strand
GTTTTGGTTAAATATACCGAACCTGGAGAGATTACTGCTTTTGGCAAATCATTATATAAGATAGCTAATCTTCAGGACATGATATTGAAAGTTTACGTTAGTGGCGACCAATTGCCAAAGGTAAAAATAGGAAATAAGTGTGAAGTTTTAGTTGATAAAAACACAAAAGAGAATACCAAGTATGAAGGCATAGTGGAATGGGTTTCGGACAATGCCGAATTCACACCAAAGATAATTCAAACAAAAAAAGAGCGTGTAAATCTTGTTTACGCAGTAAAAGTTAAAGTAAAAAATGACGGCAGTCTTAAAATAGGAATGCCTGGAGAAATTAATTTTAAATAAAAACAAAACACAATGAAACAATTTAAACTTTTATTTGCCGCTTTAATAGCGCTATTTCTTTTTACAAATAATGTAAAAGCTCAATCAACAAAAGCTGACGATATAGTTGGCAAATGGTTTACCGAAAACAACGATGCTAAAATTGAGATTTATAAAATAGGAAATAAATATTTTGGAAAAATAGTTCAGTTGAAAGAGCCAATTGATAAGGAAACAGGCAAACCTAAAACTGATAAGCACAATCCTGACGCAAGCCTACGTTCGAAACCACTTTTGAATATGATTTTGGTTAGCGGCTTCGAATTTGATGGAAAAACAGAATGGAATAATGGCACTATCTATGATGCTAAGTCTGGAAAAACCTATAATTGCTACATTAATTTAGAGTCGAAAGACAAAATGAAAGTTCGCGGTTATATTGGAAAAGCATGGATGGGATTGGGTAGAACCACCTACTGGGTGAGAACTAAATAATGAATAAACTATCTGTTACAGTAAATAATATTTGCAAAAGCTACCCAAATGCTTTGGCTTTGGATAACGTTAGTTTCGACGTTAAAAAAAGCGAGTTATTTGGCATCATCGGCCCTGATGGTGGTGGCAAAACTTCCCTTTTTCGTATTCTTACTACATTGTTGCTCCCTGATTCAGGAACAGCAACTCTGGAAGGTTTAGATTGTGTAAAAGACTATAAAAAGATTCGAAAACTGATAGGATATATGCCTGGAAAGTTTTCTTTGTATCAAGACTTGTCTGTGGAGGAGAATCTGAAGTTTTTTGCTACTATTTTCGGAACGACTATTGAAGAAAACTATGATTTAATAAAGGATATTTACCAACAGATAGAACCTTTCAAAACCCGTCCTGCCGGTAAACTGTCAGGGGGGATGAAGCAGAAATTAGCCTTATCCTGTGCTATGATTCATAAACCCGAAGTGTTAATTCTGGATGAACCTACCACTGGTGTCGATGCCGTTTCCCGTAAGGAATTCTGGGAAATGCTTAAGCGTTTAAACCTTGCCGGAATCACTATTTTGGTATCAACTCCATATATGGACGAAGCAATTTTGTGTGATAGAGTTGCATTGATACAAAGTGGCAAAATCTTGTCGACAGATACTCCGCAAAACATTGTGAACACTTTTGGTAAGATATTATTTTCTGTAAAGACGAATAATATCCACAAATTGATGAACGACCTCAACGAATGGAACAATACTGGGAGTGCGTATCTTTTCGGTCAACAGATTCATTTAACATTATCTAACGAAAGTTTAAATGAGAAAGATATCATAGCTTATCTTACCCAAAAAGAAAGTTCAGATATTAAAGTTGAAAAGATAAAAGCAGGGATTGAGGATACTTTTATAAGTTTAATGACAAAGCAAAATCATGGATAAAAAGGCTGTAATTACTGTAAAAAACCTATATAAACGCTTCGGAAATTTCGTGGCTAACGATAATTTGAACTTTGAAGTGTACGAGGGCGAAATATTCGGCTTTTTGGGTGCTAATGGTGCAGGAAAAACTACCGCAATGAAGATTTTGTGCGGACTTTCCAAACCTTCTTCAGGCGAAATTACGGTTGCAGGCTTTGATGCTTACAAGGATACCGAAAAGATTAAAAAAAGTATTGGATATATGAGTCAGAAGTTTTCTTTGTACGAAGACCTGACGATTGTTGAAAATATTATGTTTTATGGAGGTATTTATGGCATGTCGGTTAAGGATATTAAAGAAAGAACCGAACTATTGATACAAAAGCTGGAACTCACCGAAATTAAAGACAATTTAATTAAAGATTTGCCAATTGGCTGGCGTCAGAAGCTTGCATTTAGCGTTGCAATCTTTCACCAACCAAAAATTGTGTTTTTAGACGAGCCAACAGGCGGTGTAGATCCTATAACCCGTCGGCAATTCTGGCAATTGATACATGAAGCAGCGCAGGACGGAATTACGGTGTTTGTAACCACACATTATATGGACGAGGCTGAATATTGCAACAGAGTTTCGATAATGGTCGATGGAAAGATAGCGGCACTGGATACTCCCGATGGTTTGATGAAAACTTATGATGCAATGAATATGGAAGAGGTTTTCCTTAAACTCGCCCGGGCATAATATATTATATATATAGTATCGCACAAAATATTTATACAAAAAGCAACAACTAACAGATGAAACAATTTAAAGGATTTGTAATAAAAGAATTTTACCATATTTTTCGCGATTATCGTACGATGGTGATCCTTTTTGGCATGCCTTTGATACAAATTCTGCTTTTTGGGTTTGCAATTACCAACGAAATTAAGGACGCCGGCATTGCTGTTCTCGACAATTCAAAGGACCATATTACGCAACAAATAACGAATAAACTAACGTCGTCGGGGTATTTTAAACTGGAAAAAAATCTTACAAATTATAACGAAATTGAAGAGAGTTTCAGGAAAGGAAAAGTTAAAGAAGTTATTATTTTTGAAAACAATTTTGCACAGAAATTAGAGAAAGAAAAGCGTGCAAACATACAAATAATAGCTGATGCATCCGACCCTAATACCGCTAGTCTGTTGAGCAATTACACCGAGCAAATCATAAATAAATATCAAGCCGATTTGATGAAGGATAAGAAATTGCCGAAGCAAATAAATGCAGAAATCAAGATGCTTTACAACGAAGAACTCAAAGGCGTATTTATGTTCGTACCCGGCACCATTACCATATTATTAATGCTTATTTCGGCCATGATGACCTCCATTTCCATTACCCGCGAAAAAGAACTCGGCACCATGGAAATATTGCTGGCCTCGCCCTTAAAACCAATCCAGATTATCATAGGAAAAGTAGTGCCTTACGTGTTTATTTCATTTATCATCGCGCTGATCGTCCTCGTTTTAGGATTCACCGTCTTCGGGATGCCTGTGCAAGGAAGTTTGGCATTATTGATGGGCGAATGTCTATTATTTATCATCATGGCGCTTTCGTTGGGCATCTTCATCTCCACCGTCGCCAAAACGCAGCAAGTTGCTATGATGCTCTCAATGTTTGTACTTATGTTGCCCACAATACTGCTTTCGGGCTTCATTTTCCCAATAGAAAACATGCCTTTGCCTTTACAAATCTTCAGTCATATTATACCTCCACGATGGTTTATTATAATCATAAAAGCGATAATGCTGAAGGGTGTAGGGCTACAATATATCTGGAAAGAAACGCTGATTTTACTTATAATGACCTTTGTTTTTATAGGTTTAAGCATAAAGAAGTTTAAGATACGTTTGTGA
>CAYRBL010000378.1:0-3636 GCA_964422385.1 uncultured Bacteroides sp. | reverse complement strand
TGTAGAAGATTGAACACTTCAATACTTAACCATATATTTCCTAGGTTTCGGAAGATGTTTTTAGCTGAATATTCCTTCTTTTTATCCTTTAATAAAAAAGAAGAACCAATATCCACCCTTCTGTAAGAAGGCATGCGCAATGTTTGTTTATCAGGCGTAGAATTGGGCGGACCGAAAGGCAAACTGGAACCAAACACAAGGTTTAAATGCATTTTTATATTCGGATTTTTGGGCAGATAATCCTGGAAAAACAAACTAAAAGTCACAATCTGGTCGGTTGGGCGAGGGACAAAAGGCGTTACACTTACCACTCCATTGGTATCATAAGTAATCTGTTGCTTGGTTTGCATAATCGATAAACTTGCCCAGGATTCGATGCCTTTTACAAACTCACCATTCAGCCTAAAATCAATACCAGTAGCGTATCCGGTAGCATTATTGGTGGCATAATATCTGATGCGCACATTATCGACAACATAAGGAATAATATTGTCGAGATATTTGTAATATGCCTCCGAAATAAACTTAAAAGGACGGTTCCACAACTTCAAATTATAATCAGCAGAAGCCACCAGATGTATAGAACGTTGCGCCTTAACTTCAGGGTTAAATTTGCCAACCATATCTATCATTTCTTTAAAAAATGGCGACTGATAATACACTCCTGAAGAGAGTCGAAACACAACGTCGCGCTCCCATTTCGGACGATATGAAAAAGTAATTCTTGGGCTAATAAGTAAGTCTTTATTTAGATCCCAATAATTAAAACGCACGCCATAAATCAACTTAAATCTGTTGGAATCCTGACCATCGAGCGCCCATTCATCCTGAATAAAACCCGAAAATCTATTGGATGCAATTGAATAATTTGCCTTGTAAACATCCTGCAATTCCAAATTAGGTTGCTGATGTGCAATTCCTATAGAATCCTCATTAAAAGGCAGGGTATATCCTGAAGAGTCAACCAATTTCCATTCATTAAGTTTGTAAATTACCTCTTCCCTCTGATATTTTGCACCCCAACTAAAGGTATGCTTTTTGGTAACAATTGTACCTCTGTTTTCGAAATTAAAAACGGTAGCATGCAAATAATTTCGGGCATGATTGACATAGGTCCCAATCCCTCTGTTGAAGGTAGGATTGCCAAAGTCGTCAGAGCCAAAATTAGTCCCCAATTGGTAGAGCCAATACTCACCCTGGATGTCAAAAGTTTCGTCTTCGTAGGTTTGAAAAGCAGAAACAATATTTTTTATTTTAGTAGAATTATTGGGGCGATAAGTATAGGTAAGTGCGCCAAAAAAGGTCTCAAAACGGTCAACTTCCTGACCATCGAAATAAATTTTAAGTCGCATGGCATTGTTTACAGTCCCAAAATCTGTTTCACGATCAGAAGGGACAACATTATATGTGTTTCGGCCATAATTTCCCAAAAATGAAAGCTCCGACTTCTTACTAATATTATAGGTAAGCAAAGTTTGAACATCAGTAAAAGATGGGCGATAATCACCTTTAGTTTGCAATGAACTCAACAAATATTGATTCGATTTCTGCCTCAAACCAATTAAATAGGTAAACTTATTGCTATCGGCACTGCCCTCGAAATGAATAGAGCCACCTAATAAACTCATAGATGCAGAACCAGCAAATTCCTTAGGTTTTTTGTATTGAATATCCAAAACCGACGACATTTTATCGCCATATTTTGATTCAAAACCTCCAGCAGAAAATAAAATAGAGCTCACCAAATCAGCATTAATAAAACTCAATCCTTCCTGCTCACCAGACCTTACAAGGAATGGGCGATAGATTTCTATGTCGTTAACGTACACCAAATTCTCGTCATAATTCCCGCCTCTAACACTATATTGCGAACTCAACTCATTATTGGAATGAACTCCAGGAAGCGTTTTAATTTGTGCTTCAACACCCTCTGTTGGGCCTGGTATTTGGCTGGAGTTTTTAGGATCTAAACGGAAAGTATTGGTATTTCTTAAAGCTCTATCATTAATATCTATTGCCTCCAACTGATTTGTAGTATCTTTTAGTTTTATATTAATTTCTTTGGTTTCGTTAGCTTTTAATTTCACTTTTATTTTCTGTGGCTGATAACTCAAACGTTGATATACAATAGTAACCTCAGTATTGACAGGTACATTTATGGTGTACTTCCCATGAGGATCGGTGGTAGTACTATATGGATTTGTTTTCAAAAGTACACCCACATTTACATATTGTATTGGCTGATTGTTTTCGTTGGTAACTTTCCCTGTTATCTTAGCAGTTTCCTGTGCAAATAGTATTGAAGGGATAGTTATTAACACTAAAAGTATCGTAAATAAAATATATTTGTATGATTTTTTGAAATTATTCATGCAGTAATTTAGGGTAATTATTTATTGATTTATTTTTAGATCTCCATTTTGCAATGCCTTCAAAAATTGTGACCAGGCAATGGGATTTAACAAATTATTAGGCGGTAGTTGCCCATTATAATAAAGTTTGCTCACCTGCTGATCGATAAAATAACGGTAATTCATACTTCCATCCATTTTAAATCTATCGAAATCGGTGCCTGCAGCCTTATCGTTTCTAATAATATCTTTTATTTCTTCTTTGGCAAGATTTTTCATAGCTATTGTGTAATCATCGTCTTTAACCTTTAAATTAAGGAAAGCATTCTTAAAACTTTCTTTGGAAGGCCAGGGATAAATTTGGGCAATAGGTAGCATAATAGTATCCCGAACCAACAACTGAACGATGGCAATATTTTCTTTTTCGCCATCAATTGGTATCGCATATTGTCCTTTTTTATAACCAACAGCCCTAAAAATTATAAGATCACTTTCGTGAACAACAATAGAAAAGAAACCATGCACATCGGCAAGCACTCCCCTATTTTCGCTCTTTATCATCACCTGTGCGTAAGGAACAGGCTCTTTTGTATCCGCACTAAGAACAACACCAGCAAATTGCACAACTTTACGCTCAAGTTGCTGTGCAAATACACTTGTATTAATTAATACAAATAAAAGTATAATATATGTATAAAAAGTTCTGTTCATTTAGTTGCAAAGATAAAGCTATTCTTTTTAAAAACTACTAACGGATTAAAAAGATTTTTATTCTTTAACAAAAAATATTTTTCGACATTTAATAAACAATAATAAATAGTATAGTATTGCATTAAATATTTTTATACTTTAGCAAACTGAAAAATCTTTAAAAAATGAATAAAAACATTGCAAAAAATATATTTTTAGTTTTATTAATATTGTCTTTTATTAATAGCTATTCTCAGAAAAAAAATACGATCAAAGCTTTCAAACATGACCTTCATTTTACTTCTCTGGCTAAGGAATGGGACGAAGGAATCCCTTTGGGAAATGGCATAAGCGGAGTATTGGTCTGGCAGAAGAATGGTAAATTAAGATTATCGTTAGATCGTGCCGATTTATGGGATTTAAGAACAATTAAAGAGTTAGAACTTCCACATTTCACCTATCAATGGGTTTATGAGCAAGTAAAAAAAGGTAGCTATGATACGGTACAAAAAATAGGCGATGTTCCTTACGAAAGAGACCCCGGTCCTACAAAAATACCCGGAGGAGCAATAGAATTCGACATAAAAGAATTGGG
>CAYRBL010000377.1:0-3663 GCA_964422385.1 uncultured Bacteroides sp. | reverse complement strand
TCATACCAAAAGAATTCTTATCAAAATAAAGAAATCACAAAATCACAATATCACCAAATCGCCAAATATTTCCCCCCATTTTAGGTGCTTTTCTTCCTTCTTAATTAAATAATGAAAACATTTTTTATTATTAGAGATAAAATAAGTACTTTTGCTCCTTAAAAATTGCAATGGAAATTAAGATCGTAAATACTTCAAAACATCCACTACCTGCTTATGAAACTGAAGCTTCGGCGGGCATGGACCTAAGAGCGGAATTGAAAGAATCCGTATTATTAAAACCATTAGAAAGAACTTTAATACCCACTGGCTTGTTTATCGAACTGCCCGTAGGCTACGAAGCACAAATAAGACCCAGAAGCGGTATGGCTTTCAAACACGGAATCACCGTTTTGAACTCACCGGGCACCATAGACGCCGACTATAGAGGCGAAATAAAAGTGATAGTCGTAAACCTTTCGAACGACGAATATGTTATTAACGATGGCGAAAGAATAGCACAAATGATAATAGCGGCTCACGCCAAAGCCGAATGGATAAAAGTAACAGAACTAGCCGATACCGAAAGAGGCGCAGGCGGTTTTGGACACACAGGAAAACACTAACAAAAAAAAGAAAATGAGAATAATAATACCAATGGCAGGAATGGGCAAAAGGATGCGCCCTCACACATTAACAATTCCTAAACCGCTAATTCCTATCGCCGGAAAACCGATAGTACAGCGATTGGCTGAAGATATTGTAAAGGTTTCGGCAACTAAAATAGATGAAATTGCTTTTATAATTGGTGATTTTGGAACCGAGGTGGAAGAACAATTAATTGCTATTGCCGAAAAACTTGGCGCCAAGGGTAGTATTTATTATCAGAACGAACCTTTGGGCACTGCACACGCAATTTTGTGTGCGGCCGAATCTTTAAAAGGCAACGTTACCGTGGCTTTTGCAGATACCCTGTTTAAAGCAGATTTTAAACTCGACCAATCAAAAGATGGCATCATTTGGGTGCACGAAGTTGCCGATCCAAGCGCTTTTGGTGTGGTGAAAACTACAGATAATAACATAATAACAGCTTTTGTTGAGAAGCCTAAAGATTTTGTTTCGAATAAAGCTATTATTGGGATCTATTATTTTAAAGATGGTGAATATTTAAAGAGCGAACTGCAGTATTTAATAGATAATAATATTAAAAAAGGCACAGAATACCAGCTTACCGATGCACTGCAGAACATGATGCAAAAAGGTACGGAGTTTACTACTGGTGCAGTTGACGAATGGTTGGATTGTGGCAACAAAGATGCGACAGTTTATACCAATAAACGCATTTTGGAACTAAGCAAAGGCGATGAAGACTTGGTTTCGAAAACTGCTGTGTGCACGAATTCTATTATAACTCCGCCCTGTTATATTGGGGACAATGTAGAAATTACAAACTCTATTATCGGGCCACACGTTTCGATAGGGGAAAATACAAAAATCAGCGATTCGATAATTTCTGACACCATTATTCAAACAAATTCTGTAATAAAAAATGCAAACATCGACCGTTCGATGATAGGTAATTTTGTAGAATTTAAAGGGGACGTTAAGGAATTAAGTATTGGCGATTTTACTACAATAAATTATAATCTGTAGCACAATATTATTATACAATTTTAGTTATAAATGATTGTAATAATTATAGATTAAAAAGAACTATTAAAAGAAAGAATGAATTCTACCGCAAAATTACTATTTGTTTTACTTTTTAGCATCCTGATTTTTGATTCTTGTAAGACTACAAGCGTAAATGCTGATGGCAAAAAGAAGACTACTAAATCTGCAAAGAAAAATCAAATGTCCAATTTTAAACGATTGGAAGTTGATGGTAATTTTATAGAAGCCGAAAAGGAGCGATTGATAGGAAATTTGAATGCCGCGATGAGTTTATATACAAAGATCGTAAGTAAAGATCCGGATAATGATGCTTCCTATTATCAAATGGCAAGGATTTATGAAATTCAGAAGAAGAATTCCGAAGCTTTGGCTAATGCTCAAAAAGCGGCCGAAATAGATAAAGATAATATCTGGTATCAAATATTATTGGCCGACCTTTACAAAATAAATAATAAACTAAAAGAAGCTACCAAGGTGTATGAGGGCATTGTGAACAGGCATCCCGACAATATTGATTATTATTACGATTGGGCAAATGCTTTTATTACCGAAAACAACATCGAGGGTGCATTAAAGGTTTATGATATTATAGAAAAGAAAATGGGTATTTCGGAAGGAGTCTCCATTCAAAAGGAAAAGATTTATTTGAATCTTAATAAGTTTTCGAAAGCTGTAAACGAACTAGAGAAACTTTCTGAAGCTTTCCCCGAAATTACAAAATACCACGCAATGATTGCTGAGTTGTATATGTCGAAAAAGATGTATGATAAGGCCCTTTTGCAATATAATAAGATTTTGACAAAAAACCCTAACGATGCGTTTATCCATATATCTCTTGCTAGCTATTACCGCGAAGTCGGCGACAAAAACAAGGCTTATGACGAACTTAAACTTGGCTTTGCAAACCCTGCTTTAGATATTGATACGAAAGTGCAAATCCTTTTATCTTATTATTCGGTCACCGAAATTTATGCCTCCCTAAAGGAACAAGCCTTTGAGCTGTCGGGCATACTTATCAAGACCCATAAAAACGACCCAAAAGCCTATTCTATTTATGGGGACTTTTTGTATAGAGACAAGAAATATAAAGAAGCAAAAGATGCTTTTAAGAAAGTAATAGAAATAGACAGTACTAAATATCCGGTGTGGGAAACGTTGTTGATAATAGAATCGGAGCTTTCGAACACCCAGGAATTGGCTGACGAAAGTGCAAGAGCTATAGAAATGTTTCCAGAGCAACCATTGATTTATCTGTTTTCTGGAGTTTCCAACTTTCAATTGGGCAAATATGATGTTGCAATAAAATCATTGACCAAAGGAAGAGATTTTGTTGTTGATAATGATAAAATGATGGTTCAGTTTAATACCTATCTGGGCGATATTTATTATAAAAATAAAGAGTATTCAAAATCCTTCGAAGCTTTCAGAAGAGTTTTGAAGCTTGACCCGGACAATGTATATGTGATGAATAATTTTAGTTATTATTTATCTTTACAAAACCAGGACCTTGACGAAGCGGAGCGTATGGGAAAACAAATGAACATCATAGTTCCCGATAATTCGTCGTATCAAGATACCTACGGTTGGGTTTTATATAAATTAGGCAGGTTTGAAGATGCAAAAATATGGATAGCAAAAGCATTAGGCTCGGGAGGGCAAACCAATGATGTGATTTTGGAGCATTATGGGGATGTTTTTTATAAATTAGGTGATAAAGAAAATGCTTTTCAATACTGGAATAAGGCAAAAGCTGCAGGAAAAGGTTCGGAGTTTCTGGATAAAAAAATAGCAGATAAAAAACTTTATGAATAATATTAATAGAATATATATATTATTATTGCTTTTCTCGGGAATGCTCATCTATTCCTGCAAAACTACTACCAAAATCGTAGCACCGCCGCCACCTTCGTCTCAAGAAAAGGAAGCTCTTAAAGATTCTATTAAAGAAACGAATTCATCTTATGTCTTCGATAAAATGAAACTCAACCAATTTAAGTATGATTGGTTCTC
>CAYRBL010000376.1:0-3735 GCA_964422385.1 uncultured Bacteroides sp. | reverse complement strand
TTTCTAAACAAATGGCGGAAAATCATTCTTTAATCTTTCTGAACTTACATTTCTAAATTTTTCTATGTAAATTTCTGTTTGCTCTAATGAACTGTGACGCAAATGTAATTGTATGTCTCTAGGATTAAATCCTGCATCAATTAATCTTCCAGCTGCATTGTGTTTTAAATTATAAATTGTTTTATCCTTTATTCCATTTCTATCTGCAAATTTCCTCCATCTTTCAGCAATACGAGTAGGGTAGTTCTCAACTTTACCTGGTAAAAGATTTTTTGAAAAAATATAATAATCTTGAGGCAAATCCCATTTCATAGTACTTAAAATAGGATGTAATAAACTTGATATTTCAATTACTTGCTGTTTCCTGTTTTTGGAGTTACAAGCTAAAGAATATATTTTTTGTCTATTCATATCAATATTCTCAAATTTTAACCTCATAATTTCTGCTGGCCTCAAACAAGCATAATATATTAAATTTGCAATAATCCATAGTTGAGGATCTTCTTCAGGTAATTTATTATAAATAATTTTCCATTCATTATCAGTAAAAGCAACTATTTTACCTTCATCCTCTCTTAGAAAGTCGACTTTCATAAATGGATTCTTTAAAATAAATTCTCTTTTCTCAAAAAAATTGAAAACAATTCTATAAGTACTTACATAATTATTATAGGTTCTATTATTTATTTCTTGGTTCATTATTAGATAATCCATGAACTTTTGAGCATGATGATAAGAAAAATGAGATATTGGAATGTTTTGAATTCTTTCCTTATTTGCCCATAAAGAAATACGAGTAATAAATGAAGAATAAGTTTGCATAGTTCTTTTTCTTAAAGTTTTCTCAGAGACTTTAAGAAATAATTTAAAAGCTTTATCCGTAGTTATTAAATTTGGTTGATCATCCTCAAACGGATTCCAACCTTTTAAAAGCTTGGTATCTATCTCTTTTTTGAGTTGTTCAGCCTTACGGTATTTAGCTGTTTTGGTCTTATGACGTTGAGAAATACTGATTTTAAATCTCTGATATTTATTAGTTTCAGGATTTAAAAATGAATAAGAAACGTACCAACGTGCATCAATATCACCATTAGCATCGTCTAAAGTTGTTAATTTGAAATTTTCCATTCTGGTTTTTTGCCAGTCCCCACCAACAATATCTACCTTTTTGGAAAACTATTTTGCATTCTGTGTAGTTTGGAACGAAAGTTTGTGTACTTTTGCAGAAAATTACACAGAATGAAAATAGTACTTAATATTAGTAGCGGGAGCCGGATTCGAACCAACGACCTTTGGGTTATGAGCCCAACGAGCTACCACTGCTCCATCCCGCAATATATCTTTAATTTATTTTATGATCGATTTCAGACTGCAAAAGTACTACTTTTTTATCAATACAACAAATAAAATTAAATAAAAAATAAATAATGACACACAAAGCAGGTTTTGTAAACATAATTGGAAATCCAAACGTTGGCAAATCAACACTTATGAACGCTTTGGTAGGAGAAAAACTTTCTATCATTACTTCAAAAGCTCAGACCACACGACACCGTATAATGGGTATTGTGAACTCCGACGACTTCCAAATTGTGTATTCTGACACCCCTGGAATCGTAAATCCGCATTATAAATTGCACGAATCGATGATGACTTTCGTTTATTCGGCCTTAAAAGATGCAGATGTTTTTTTATTGGTAACCGAAATAGGGGAGCAGTTCAAGAATCAGGAGATCATCGAAAAGGTTAAAGAATCGGGGATACCTGCCATTCTTATTATAAATAAAATTGATTTATCAGATCAGGCAACCGTTGAGGCTAAGATGAAACATTGGCAAGAACATTTGCCTAATGCAGAAGTTATTCCGGTTTCTGCTTTGCTAAATTTTAATATAGAGAAGGTGCTCGACACCATATTATCTCACCTTCCTGACGGTCCTGCTTATTTCCCAAAAGATGAAATGACAGATAAAACGATGCGTTTCTTTGCTTCGGAAATTATAAGGGAAAAGATTTTTGAAAATTATAAAAAAGAAGTTCCCTATTCGGCAGAGGTAGTTGTTGAAGATTATAAAGAAAAAGAAGGCATAGATGTTATTTCTGCAACTATTTTTGTTGAACGTGATTCGCAAAAAGGAATTATTTTAGGCCATAAAGGAAGTATGATCAAAAAGGTGGGAACCGAAGCCAGGATTGACATCGAAGAGTTTATTCAGAAGAAAGTTTTTTTACAACTCAATGTAAAAGTCAATAAAGATTGGCGCAACAGTGAACTTAGTTTAAAAAGATTTGGTTACGAACTTTAATAACTGAATAAGAATGCGTATCTTTGCAAAATATTATTTGTAAGAAATCAAATGGGAAACATTATAGCAATAGTAGGAAGACCTAATGTAGGTAAGTCGACGTTTTTTAATCGATTAACTGAGACGAGAGATGCAATTGTTGACGAAACAAGCGGCGTTACTCGCGATAGACATTATGGCAAATCGGATTGGAATGGGAAAGAATTTTCGGTAATCGATACAGGAGGTTACGTTCACAATAGTGACGATGTATTTGAAGGTGAAATACGAAAACAGGTGCTTCTGGCAATAGAAGAAACGGATGTTATCATCTTTATGGTTGATGTTAAGGACGGTTTGACTCCTTTGGATCAGGACGTGGCAGATATGCTTCGCCGTACTAGTAAAAAGGTTTTTCTGGTTGCCAACAAAGTTGATAACAATGCACGTATTGCCGATATCAACGATTTTTATAGTTTAGGATTAGGAGAAATTTATTGTATTTCTTCCATCAATGGAAGCGGTACAGGTGATTTGCTCGATAAAGTTGTAGAAGAATTTAAAGTAATAGAAGAAGAAGACGTACCGGATTTACCAAAAATAACAATTATTGGGAGACCTAACGTAGGGAAATCTTCTTTAATAAATGCCTTGATAGGTGTTGAACGTAACATCGTTACACCTGTTGCAGGTACTACACGTGATACACTTTATACTCCTTACAATAGTTTTGGATTTAATTTCTTGTTGGTCGACACTGCTGGTGTTCGTAAAAAAGGAAAAGTATTTGAGAATATCGAATTCTATTCAGTAATGCGTTCGATCAGAGCTATCGAAAACAGTGATGTGTGTATACTTATGATTGATGCTACATCTGGTTTGGAATCTCAGGATATAAATCTTTTTGGCCTTGCTCAAAAAAATAATAAAGGAATAGTAGTTGTAGTTAATAAATGGGACCTTGTAGAAAAGGAAACTAATACACATAAGGATTTCGAAGATAGAATCCGTGAAAAACTTGCTCCTTTTAAAGATGTGCCTATTATTTTTACATCTGTTCCTAACAAACAAAGGATTTTTAAAGTTCTGGAAACAGCTAATCAGGTTTACAAAAATAGAAGCCGACATATCAGCACTTCTGAGCTTAACAGCAAGCTGCTTCCATTAATTCAGGAGTCTCCTCCACCAGCTTATAAAGGGAAATATATCAAAGTAAAATACATTACACAGCTACCTTTGGCGTATCCTTCTTTTGTTTTCTTCTGCAATCTTCCTCAATATATTCGTGAGGAATACAAAAGGTTTATGGAGAATAAAATGAGAGAAATGTACGACTTCGAGGGTGTGCCCATGACTTTATACTTCCGTCAAAAATAAATAACATCTCATTACTATAATTAGTTTAAGATCGGAAGAGCACACGTCTGAACTCCAGTCACCTGAAGCTATC
>CAYRBL010000375.1:0-3747 GCA_964422385.1 uncultured Bacteroides sp. | reverse complement strand
AATTGAAAATAATGATGAAATAATAGAAGAAAAAGTAGTTGAAACACCTACTGTTGACCTCCCTTTAGTGCTATTGGTTGAGGATAATGAAATGAATATTGATCTTACCACTTCCTTTCTTAAAAATATATGTAGAATCGACGCTGCAACTGATGCCACATCTGCTATTAATCTTGCTAATGACAATACATATGAGGCTATTCTGCTTGATATTAATCTAAGTTCGGACCAAGATGGTATTTATGTTCTAAATGAGATCCAAAAAATTGATAGATTTAATGGTGTTCCAGTTATAGCAGTTACTGGTTATACGATGTTCGGCGATAAAGAGCGCTTATTAAAAGCAGGTTGCACGCATTATTTAGCCAAACCTTTTAGTAAAATTGAGATTATTAATCTAATAAAGGAAGTTTTAAAAAAATAATATTAATATTAAAATATTTTTAGCTATAAATCTAAAAAACAAAAGTCTGCACAAATGAAATGCAGACTTTTTTTATGTTTAAATATTATTTTTGTATTTTTATTAATAATTATTGTATCAAAAATATCAATAATTATTTAGAGATGCAAAATCTTAAAGAAAACTTTAAAATCAAAAAATTATTGACTTTATGCCTTATTAGCTTCTTTTGTCGACAACATACCGCAAGCCGCAGCAATATCCTGCCCTCTCGATTGACGAATGGTCGAAAACACGCCACCAGCAGTCAAAGTATCTCTAAAAGCAATCATATCTTTATCCGAAGTGCCTTCTAACTCTACACCAGGTACCTTATGAAATCTAATAAGATTAACTCTACAACTTAAGCGGCTCAACAATTTTATTAATTCTCGGGCGTGTTCAGGTGTATCGTTTAAATCCTTAAACATAATGTATTCAAAAAATACTCTTCGTTGTCCGGCCCAATCGTATTGCTTAATAGTGTGTACCACATCGCTAATCTGATGCACTTTCTGAATCGGCATCAACTGTAATCGCTCGCTATCGAATGGTGTATGGAGGCTAACTGCTAGGTTACATTTCGAAAAATCTAGGAAATGCTTCATAGCTGGTGTTAAACCAATTGTAGAAACCGTAAAACGCTTCGGACTCATTGCAAAACCCCAATCAGCTGTAAATATTTCGAGGCTATCCATCACTGCTTCCAGGTTATCCATTGGTTCGCCCATCCCCATATACACTACATTGCTAATACTTTCGCGTTCGGGTAGGCTTCTAACTTGATTAACGATTTCTCCTGCACTCAAATTCTGTTGAAACCCTTGTTTTCCGGTCATGCAGAATACGCATTTCATCTTACAACCTACTTGAGTTGATACACATAGCGTGTCTCTTTTTTCTTCAGGCATATAAGCCGATTCCACAAAGCGGGTTTCAGTTATTTTATATAAATATTTCTTGGTTCCATCCATCGAAACCTCTTCTTTTACAGGCAATGAAACGCCAAATTCGTACTTTTCGGATAAAATCTCTCTGTTTCGAGCCGATAAGTTGGTCATTTCCGCAATCGTAGTGATGTCTTTTTTGTAAAGCCAGTCGGTTATTTGTGTAGCTGCAAACTTAGGCAGTCCCAATTCGGCTACTATTTCTTTAATTTCTGATAATTTCTTACCAAATAATTTCTCTTTTTGCACTATTATATATATGTATAAATTATTTTGCAAAGATACGAAATAATATTAGTTAATATACTTAATATACCTTAATTACTCAAATATGATTTTATATTCATTAAAATAAAATAAAAATTATTAGAAATTTTCATACTAAAATTAATATTCTTTATCACACTATTTTTTTATTTAATGTTAATGTCTTGAATTATTTTAAAATTTTTCTTTTTTGTTTTATTCATATTATATTTTTTTTAAATAATAA
The DNA here is from genome assembly GCA_964422385.1 of uncultured Bacteroides sp. Lineage (GTDB taxonomy): Bacteria > Bacteroidota > Bacteroidia > Bacteroidales > JACABE01 > JBAXLO01. Next base: position 1,865 of record CAYRBL010000375.1, on the reverse strand, counting down.
TATGAATAAAAAAGGCATTAATTTTAGAAAAGAAGAACTAACACCTACTTTAAACGATTTACATAAAATTACAATACGCTGATTGAAAGCTTTTAGTAATTACAAACTATTCTCCAACAACTCGAATTTAAATTACAACGACTAGAGTTTTAATTACAGCGACGATAATTTTAATTACAGCGACTGGAATTTAAATTAAAGCGACGATAATTTAAATTACAACGACTGGAGTTTTAATTACAGCGACTGGAGTTTTAATTACAACGACGATTATTTAAATTACAGCGACTGGAGTTTTAATTACAACGACGATAATTTTAATTACAATGACTATAATTTAAATTACAACGACTGGAGTTTTAATTACAGCGACTGGAGTCTCTACTTTAACGGATATAGTTAAAATATCATTAGTAATAGTACTAATATTTCAATTTAAAAATAAAAGAATTTATTTCCTTTTGAGCTCAATTACAGTAATTTCAGGAGGCATCCCTACCCTACCCGGATAGCCAATGATACCCAAACCACGGTTTACATATAAATATTGAGTAGCATTGCCAAAAGTGGTGGCATACAAGCCCGCCCAAAACTTATAAATGTATTTGGCAGGGCTCCATTCCATCTTATCAGTAGTTATACCAAACTGCATACCATGTGTATGCCCCGACAAAGTAAGGTTTACATAATGATAATTTTGGCTTATAATATACTCCCAATGCGTAGGATCGTGAGATAAAAGAAGTATAAATTTAGTGGTATCCACATTGGCAAAAGTCTTTTCCATATCGCCATATCTTGGAAACCTTAAGTTGTGACCCCAATTCTCAACACCTGCAATAACTATCGAAGAGCTATCTATAGAAATCGAATCGTGGGCATTTAACAACAAATGCCATCCCAATCGCTTCTGTAACTCGTACATTGCCTTCATATTATCTTCTTTTTCTTTATCAGATTTCCATTTTACATAGTTTCCATAATCATGATTACCCAAAATAGAATACACCCCATTAGTTGCATGAATATTCAGTAATGTTTTCTCGAAACGATAGGCTTCATCCGTTGAAAAATTAACCAAATCGCCCGTAAAACAAACCAGATTAGGATGCAAATCGTTCACTATATCTACAGCCCGTTGCAATGGCTTTTCATTATACCAGCTTCCCAAATGAATATCTGATAATTGCACAATCTTATAACCATTAAACTGTTGTGGAAGATTAGGAAAAGATAATTCTACTTTTCTTACCTTAAAATTAAAAACAGTAAACACCATTCCGTACAACATTATCAACATAAAAACTAAAGCTAAGCTGTTGCCAAAGTACAATATAGCCTTAGGACGTTTGTTTTTAAATTTACTATAAAAGGCATTCCTGTTAAAGAAAAAAGAATAAATAAATCTGAAAACTCTAAAAATATCTGCAATAAACAAAAAGAGCACAGAAACGATCTTAGTCATAAAAAACACTATCATCAAAGCCGTAAGATAGGTCCTTATATTCTGATTCCAATCTTTTATATTTATAATTATTGAGAAAAGAAAATAAATTACCACCAAGGCTAACGGAAGCCAATAGAGCAAACTAGAAAGCAGTTTAATGAGGTATTGAAGCTTAGAAATTGAAGTTCTAATAGATTTCCAAAGGTAGAAATCCATTGCCACCATCACTATAATAAACAACAACATGCTCTGATATTTTGGAAACATCGACGAAGCCAATGCAATGAGTAACATTACAAGCACTATACAAGATATAGCATAAATGTAAAACCTTTGGTTAACTTTTTTTAACACCATAATTGAAATTTTTATACAACAAATGTACTATTTATATTGTCTATAGCAGTAATTTTGCAGC
>CAYRBL010000374.1:0-3758 GCA_964422385.1 uncultured Bacteroides sp. | reverse complement strand
TTTTCTACTTTTGCATCCACTTATGGAAATACAATCTAATTACATTTTAGGCATCGACGTGGGAGGTTCTCATTTAAGTGCTGCTTTGGTCGATTTACATTCTGGTAAAATACATCAGGAAAGTATCGTAGCAATTAATATTGATGCTTCGGCATCTGTTATTGAGATTACTGAGGTTTTCAAAAAACTTATCAAGACTGTTAAAACGAATTGCCCGAATATTATTTTTAATGGTATAGGCGTCGCTATGCCCGGTCCGTTTGAGTATAATAGGGGCATATCTGCTATTTTTGGTCTCGAGAAATACGATAAATTGTTCGGTTTCGACCTTAAACAGTTTTTGGCTACTGAATTTATGTTGCCGGTTTCAAAAGTAAGGTTCGAAAACGATGCTGCATGTTTTGGTTTGGGCGAATATTGGATGGGAACAGACAAGCCGGAGCGTTTGGTCTGCATTACTTTAGGTACGGGTTTCGGGGCGACTTTTATAGAAAACGGGAATGTTATTAAGAACCGCGAGGACGTAACTCCGAATGGTGAGTTGTGGAATGTTCCTTTTATGAATGATATTGCTGAGAATATTTTTGCTGGTCGGGCATTGCTTTTGGCTTACGAAAAGTTGACGAATATCAAACTAAATAATGTAAAGGAATTGGCGGAAGCCGCAACTACAGATGCCAATGCCGTTTTGGTTTTCGATAATTTCGCTACTAATCTTGCCACTTTTATCAGTCCTTTTTTGATGAAGTTCAATGCGGATGCGTTTGTGATTGGTGGAAGTATTGCGCAAGCAAATTCTTTGTTTCTTCCCAAACTTAAAAAATGTATAGCCGAAAAATCTATCAAAACTAATATAAGTATTACTACTTTGTACGATAAAGCTGCGATAGTTGGCAGTGCTTTTTTATTGAAATACGAAAAAGAAAATTTGTTGAATACCGAATGGCGCAAGAGTTCCCAAAATTTAGCGCCGCTGAACTATAGCTGTTCTGAGGTCGGAGCTTATGATTTGTATCCTTCCTACAAAACTGATGACAATTTGGAGCAAGGTTTTGCAACGTTGGCTCAAGAAATAATTAAGCACAAAAATATAAGCATAGATGGCTATATAGGCGTTTTTTTCGATGATTTTAAAGAGCAATTATCTGTTGAAATCGCTAAGCTTGGCAAAAAAGTTTATTGGTGGGACGTAAGTTCTGCCATGAAGTCGCCGGATGAAGTTGGTGCGATGATTGCGCCTTTTATGGGTGGCGATGATCCTTTGTTTGGCAAAAGAACGACCCTGGAATTGCTCGATTTTTTCGATATAAATAAGATTAAGAATTATCAATTTGAGGATGCTGATGCGCTGAATATCATTGTAGGATGTGGGGCTTCCATTATTATGCCGGCGGCTTTCAATGTGTATATCGACTTGCCCAAAAATGAATTGCAGTTCAGGATGCGAGCAGGTGCAATCTTCAATTTGGGTGCTGATATGCTTGCCAGTACGAAAGAAATGTACAAGCGTTTTTATTTTATCGACTGGATTGTTTTAAATAAACACAAGCAAAAATGTTTGCCTTCTATTAATATCATTGTGGATGGTCAACGTCCGGATATGCCCGTTTTTATGGAGCAAAAAGCTTTCAAGAATGCGCTCGAGGGAATGAGTAAAAATTCTTTTAGGGTGAGGCCATGGTTCGAGCCCGGCAGTTGGGGTGGCCATTGGATGAAGAATAATATCAAAGGCTTGCCTCAGGAGGTGCCGAATTACGCTTGGTCGTTTGAACTGATTGTTCCTGAAAATGGCTTGTTGATTTCGGATAAAAAGATGTTGATGTTCGAATGTTCGTTCGACTTTTTGATGTATCACAACAACGATGCGGTGCTTGGGGATGCCACTAAAAAGTTTGGATATGAGTTCCCGATTCGTTTTGATTATCTCGACACCTTCGATGGCGGCAATCTTTCTGTGCAGTGTCACCCTCGGGAGGATTATATCATCGAGAATTTTGGCGAGACTTTCACCCAGGATGAAACATATTACATTTTGGATACCCAAAACGACGCCGAAGTTTATTTGGGCTTTCAAGAGGATATTAATGCTGATGAATTTAAAAAAGTATTGGAGGAAAGTGCCGAGAGGGCTACGCCTGTTGACATTAAGAAATATGTGCAGACGCATCCTGCCTCCAAGCACGATTTGTTTTTGATACCAAATGGTACCGTGCATGGCTCGGGGAAGGATAATCTGGTGCTCGAAATCAGCTCGACTCCCTATATTTTTACTTTTAAGATGTATGATTGGCTACGGATGGACTTGGATGGAAAACCAAGGACCATCAATATTAAAAGGGCTTTAGAGAATTTGTATTTTGATAGAAAAGGGGAGAGGGTAAAGCAGGAATTTATCTCCAGGCCGAAGCTAATTGAGCAAGGAATCGACTGGAAATTGATTCATTTGCCAACGCATCAAGAGCACTTTTACGATGTACATCGGGTGGAATTCGATACGGAAGTTGAGATTTATACCCATAATAAATTTCATATTATTATGTTGGTCGAGGGCAAAGATATTTTGCTTCAAACTGCTAATGGTATGATCCAACGCATGAATTATGCCGAAACGTTTGTGGTTTCTGCTGCTGCAACTAGCTATAAATTGATCAGCAAAAGCGGCACAACTGTAAAAGTGGTGAAGGCTTTTATGAAATGATTAATTTAATTACGAATTACGAATTACGAATTACGGAAGAATCCAAATTCATACTTTTTAGCTTCAGTTTTTTATGCGTAGTTGGTGCTATTTTTTGGTTTGGGTTTAGTTAGTGGTGTTAGGTTTGCGTTTAGGACTACCTGATGTTTAGTGTATTTTGTTGGGATATCCAAAATTAATGTCTCATAATCCTTGTGCGAAAACGTGATTTTGTCGGCATCTTTAATGTAGACCCTTATTTTAAAATTGCCATTTAAATCGCTGATAGTGGTCTTCTTTTTTGAGCCAGCAACCACAAATACACCATTTATTGATATAGAAGTATAAATATCAGCAAGCTTCCCACTTATCAGAACTGAATAATATTTGTGCTGACCAGTCTTTTTTAAACTTTTGCGTACCGAAATATACGAAAGTGCAAATGTAGGATTTGTTGGGCCATAAGTTGCGATAAGCGAATCTAGCTCGGTGCGCAACATGGTTTTGGATTCCTTAATTTTTTCTGGTATTATTTTTACAAAAGCTTTCTTTTGTTCCAAAAAAGCCTCCATTTGAGGGTTGAAATCATTAAAAGTTTCAAGGTCGGTTTTAAAAGTATCTATCATAAGCTGCGTTATACCATAAGGATACAGCAATGCACCCATCGCCAAAGCCTTCACACTTATATGGCATGCCGTTACGTAAAATGTATCTTCGGTCATGTTAATTGGCTTCGATATTGGGTAAACTAAGACCAGCATTTCTGCATTCGTACCATTGAATTTATGATACAAGCGCATGGCTTCTTTAAGCGTAAATGACGTTGAGTTTAACTTTTTACGCATTATTTTTTTCGGCTTTGTGATGGATTTCGAAGAAAGTTTAATTATTCTGTTTGCTTCGTTAATTTGGTCTATATTGAGGCCTAATCTGTTTACACAACTATCAACTATGTTGTTGCCAATCCAAATTGGCTTTTTTTTAATCAAAAATTCTTTAACTACATTCATCATTTTGTAGTCGGGAAGATACTTTTCATTCATTTTAATTGGTATTAATATAGGTTTAAAGGGGAATCATT
>CAYRBL010000373.1:2649-3763 GCA_964422385.1 uncultured Bacteroides sp. | reverse complement strand
TTTCCATAGGTTTCAATCCTTTTGCCTGAAGCATTGTGTACATTTTATTATAAATTAACTCTACGCCTTCACGTAAAATTGCTGTTTGTTCGTTAGGTTCAATAGCTTTCATAGCTCTTTCAAAATCGTCCAGCACAGGAAGCAGATTTAAAATCATCTCTTCTGAAGCTGTTTTAAACAACTCTATTCTTTCTTTCGTAGTACGTTTTCTATAATTATCAAATTCCGAATATAAACGTAGGTGCTTATCGTTTAGTTCAGCATTCTTAATATTAAGTTCGGTAATTGTATCTTCGTACTTTTCTTTTTCTGTCTTTTTAGGTTCTTTTTTCTTCTCTTTTTTATCCTTTTGTTCAGTAGTTTCTCCCTGTTGAGTTTCCTCTACATTCTCTACCTCTTCGTTCTTCTTTTCTTTATCAGACATATTTTTGAATATATTAAACATTAATTCGTAATTAATAGACATTATTTTCCAATTTCGTTCTTATCAAATACGCTGCCAAACATAAAAACCTGACATTTTGTCAGGTTTTGTCAGCAATATCTATTAAAAACCTGACAAAAGTAACAAATTTTAGCGAGATAGCGGGGAGGAATTAAGAATTAAAAATTAATAATTAATAATTGGGGTGATTTTATGAATATATAGTTAGACTTTTTGCATTCTATTATCTATTATCTCTCCTTTCATTTTTCAATGTTGAATAAAACTTTTCATTATTAAAAAAGTAAATCCAGGTAGTAGGGAAAAACCTATCATCTTCTCCCATTATTTTTTCATTTATTGCTTCCCTCATCTTATATACTTTTATCTTTTTATGTTCTCTTTTTAATATCTTATTTTCCACAATTGAACGACCACAAATATAAAAACGAAAAGAATTGTAATAAAAAATTCCGCAATTATCAACATTGTCGTCTTGCTTAATAAATAAAGTATCAATATTAGTTCCTGACATAATTTGAAGACTACTTCCATTTGAATCAAGAATAATAATATTAAAAGTTATACTATCATTAAAGTATTTATAGTGTCTTTCATAAGAAATAAAACTATCAAGTATAGCTGAAAACTTATCATTATTTACAGAATAAATATTGATAGAATCTTTTG
>CAYRBL010000373.1:0-2549 GCA_964422385.1 uncultured Bacteroides sp. | reverse complement strand
CAACGTGCGCCTTTGTAGTAAAAGCATCAAACTTTGTAGGCATCTGCAGCTCCTTTTCAGTTTTCAAATCTATTAAAGTAACATCTACAGCACAACCTCTATTATGCCGCGAACCATTCTTAGGATTAGCAGCATACCTTTCGTCTTTTACCTTTTTATAAAAATATTCAGTAATAGAATAAGGGCGGTATGCATCATAAATCAAGATACCTTTACCTTGCTTTTTTAAATCTTCTTGCACCTTCTTCAAAGCAGCAACCACAGGCTTTCGGGCATAGGCAACAGCATATTTATAAACAGCTTCTTTAATAAAATTATCTTTGGTAGCATATTTTAGATCCAATTTTATGGTAGGAATTGCTTTCGCAATATTTACAAAAGAATTAGCACTATCTTTAGCCATAGTCTGAGCATAGGTTTTAATATCCGAAACAACATATAAACCATACTTATTAAGCTGCTGCGCAATATTATTATTAAATAAAAACAGTATAAATACAATAACTACTACTCCTTTTTTCATACTATATATTATAGCGTACAAAGATAGGGAATAATATTGTATAATTAAAAATTAAGAATTAATAATTGAATAAAGAAAACTTAATATATATGGTTTAACGTCTCGATTATAAATATATTTGTAGATTATTTATTTGACATAGGGTCTTGACGTCAATTGCCAGTAAAATATGTATAAATGATACGGCCTTGTGGTCAATTGCCAATAAAATATGTATAAATGATAGTGCCTTGTGGTCAAGTGTCAGTAAAATATTTATAAATGATAGTGCCTTGTGGTCAATTGCCAGTAAAATATTTATAAATGATAGTGCCTTGTGGTCAAGGCACCATCACCCATAAGTTAGATCAAGTAGTTAGCTTTTTTGGACTTCTCTGCTTTGGGAAAACTTATCAACGTTTATAAACATCTGCTAAACCTATTGATTTTATATAGTATGCTTATCTTTAATACATTTATAATACTTTACCCATTTATTACTAAAAGAAGAAGTGCTTTGGATGAAGTTTTTTTTAATCAAAATATCACCAAATTGCATTTTAATTTTAAGCATTCAAAACTCCAAACTTTAGGCATTCTTTTCCATATTTCAGATTTCATGTTTAAACTAATATTCTTTTTTGTTGTTTAAATAAAATATACTAAAATCAAAAGCTTTGTATAAGTTAGAAACCAAAATAAACACGAATTCAGAGGAATTCAAACGTAATAAAGAAGCTTTCAAAAGCATTCTTGATACCTACAGAGAAACGCTTAGGCAAGTTAAGAGCTCAGGCCCGCAAAGTGCTATTGATAAGCACAAAGAACGTGGCAAACTCTTAGCCCGCGAACGCATCGACCTCTTAATTGACCCCAATACTCCTTTTATGGAGTTGTCTCCTTTCGCTTCTTATGGCCAGTACGATAACCAATTCCCTTCGGCTGGAATTATTACCGGTATTGGTGTAATTCACGGCAAGGAAACGGTGATTGTTGCCAACGATGCTACTGTTAAAGGTGGAACTTATATAAAAGAAACCATTAAAAAACATGTAAGAGCACAGGAAATTGCAATGGAAAATGCATTGCCTTGTGTTTATATGGTTGATTCGGGCGGTGTATTTCTTCCTGAACAATCAAATGTTTTCCCTGATAAATATCATTTTGGAAGATTCTTCTACAATCAGGCAAGGCTTTCGGCAATGGGCATCCCTCAGATATCTATTGTGATGGGTTCGTGCACTGCCGGCGGTGCTTACGTGCCTGCTATGAGTGACGAAACTATTATTGTCAAGAATCAAGGGACTATCTTTATTGGGGGTCCGCCTTTAGTTAAAGCAGCTACCGGTGAGGACGTTTCGGCAGAAGAACTGGGTGGTGCCGATGTGCATACAGCCATCTCTGGAGTGTCCGATCACTTTGCTGAGAACGATCATCACGCTATACAGATTTGCAGAAATATCTTTGAAACCATTCGCACCAAAGAAAAACAATATATAGAAACCACAACTATTGAAGAGCCGGCTTACGATCCTGAGGAATTGTATGGTATAGCCCCAACAGATCTTAAGAAACCAGTCGATTCTCGTGAGATTATCATGCGTATTGTTGATGGCAGCAGATTCCACGAGTTTAAAGCACGTTATGCCCCGACTATCGTAACAGGTTTCGCCAATATCATGGGTTATCCTGTTGGAATTATCGCAAATAACGGTGTGCTCTTTTCCGAAACTGCTTTAAAAGGTGCTCACTTTATTGAATTGTGTGATATGCGCAAAATACCTATTCTTTTCCTTCAGAATATAACTGGTTTTATAGTAGGAAAGGAATACGAAAGAGGCGGTATTGCCAGCAATGGCGCTAAGCTTGTTCATGCAGTTGCCTGTGCAAATGTACCGAAGTTTACTGTAGTATTCGGCGGTTCGTTTGGAGCAGGAAATTATGCAATGGCAGGACGTGCTTACGATCCTCGTTTGCTTTTTATGTGGCCTAATGCAAAGATTTCTGTGATGGGTGGCGAACAAGCTGCCAGTGTTTTGGTTCAGGT
>CAYRBL010000372.1:0-3775 GCA_964422385.1 uncultured Bacteroides sp. | reverse complement strand
AGAAAAGATGCTGCTAAAACTTTGATGGATTTTTCAAACTTTCATAGAATTTTCTTGGAGAGGTCAGTTAAGAAACAAGTAAGTGTAAAAGAAGAGTTAGATTTTATTGGATTATACATTTCAATTGAAATGGATCGGTTTAGCCATGATAAATCTTTTAAGTATGAATTGTATAATCATAATGATATTAATATTGATACTTACTTCTTACCTCCAAACATTATGCAGCCCTTAATTGAAAATGCCTTAAAGCATGGTGTACTAAATTATAATGGTAAAGAGGTAAATAGGTTAATTATTGATATCAATTCCATTGGTGAAAAACTGATAATTGGTGTTGAAAACCCTATAACTAATACAGTAAATATAATTGCCACTTCTAATGCCGGAATCGGTTTGTCAATAGTTAAAGAGCGTATAACATTATATAATAAAGAAACAAAAAGCAAAATATCATTAAAATTGAATTTGCAACCTAAGTATATTTTAAATGGTTATAGGCTTGAAATCCATGGTTAAAGATTCACTAATACTATATAATAAGAAAAGGTGTTGTTTATAAAAAATTCTTCTAAATAGTAACTAAAACCCTTTAAATTTCGTTAATTATACTTTTTTGTATTATTTAAAAGATGAAACAAAAATTTATAATTTATTTCTTTTGATAAACACGAAGAATTTCAATAAAGAAATTTATAAATATTAAAGTATGAAAAAGTGGTTCTTTTTATTTTTTATTATTGTACTAGCTACAAATATTAAAGCTCAGGACAAAATAGTAAAATTTGGTATTGGTCCATCTATATCTGTGCCTACTGGTATTTTTCAGTTAGGGCATGGAATTGGATTAGGTTTAGAAATTACATCAACTTACCCAATTTCAGAAACCATTAATGTAATTGGACAATTAGGTTATCATTCCTTTTCGGGAAAAGAATTTTTAGGAGATAAGCCTCCCGCCGCTAGTTTTATACCAATTATAGCAGGGATTCGGTATTCTTCAAAAGGACTACTTGTTGGGATAGGTATTGGATATGGAATGTATAATTTTGGTGATGGGGATACTGAATCTGGTTTTACATTTCGTCCACAAATAGGGTATGATTTAGGAAAGATTGAAATATTAGGTGGATATACTAGTACATCTACTTCAAGTTTTAATGTTAATTACTTTGGTATAACTACAGCTTATAAATTCTAAAAATTATTTTGTAGTGAACAATAACTTAAATGGTTTAATTTTCTTTTTACTATTAAGTAGTTTTTGTAGTTGTAAGAAAGACTCCCCAATAAATGATAGTAATAGTAACTTAATAATTCGAACAGTTTATAATACAGATGGAACTGTACTGTTAAATGATACAATTGATTTCAACAAATATTTGGGCGATGTCGCTTTAGAATCTTCTAATTCAAGTTCATTTGATTATTACACAATTTTGGGGACTAGTTATAATCATAATTTACAATTAGCAACCAAATTTAAAGTCACAACTGCAACTTATAATGCTAAATATTCTCTGACTTTAGACAGTCCTTTTAGACCTTTATCATTTTCAGCAACTGATTTTTATTTATGCTTATTCTCTCAAAATTGGATAAGCTCTAAAAGTTATAGTGCTGTTGCTACTTCAGGAAATCTTGTAATTAGTAAAGCGGAAAATGGTTCGTTTATGTTTGGATCAAATGTTTATTTAGTCTCTGGGACATGGGAAGGGAATTTATTATTTGGAGGAGATTGGAATTATTTAAAGACAAAACGTGGAAGTATGAGAATGATTAATGTTCCTTTTGGAAACTAGTTAACCTCCATATTTGTATTTCAATTATATTAAAACTTTATACGCAAAAAATTAATTATTATATTTTATTTTAAACACTTACTAATATGAAAAAGACTGTTTTATTTTTTATTCTTGGTATTCTTATTCTTGGATTTAGCATTTCGGGATGCCAAAAAACAGTTGATACTTCTGCTGCGGATATAACTGCATTAAAAGAAGCTGTGAATGCCCTTCAAAAGCGATCAGACTCATTAGCAGCAGCTTTAACTAATACGAATAATAATTTGAGTGCCTTATCTAAATCAATAGATTCCGTAAAAACTCAATTGGCTGGTATAATTGTTCAAATAAATCAATTAACAACTACGTTAAATACAGTTGGAGCAAATATTACTTCAATAAATGCTCAGATTGCCACTCTAAATCAACAATATGCTGATTTGTTGGCAAAGCTTAATGCAATTCAAAGTCAATTGAATGGTATTCCTACTATAGTAATTGGAACTCAAACATGGACTCAAAAGAACTTGGATATTTCATTATTCCGAAATGGTGATTTAATCCCTGAAATTAAAGACCCTACAGTTTGGGCATCATTATCTACTCCAGGTTGGTGTTATTATAACGAGGATCCTGCACTTGATTTAACTTATGGAAAAATTTACAATTGGGCTGCCGTAAATGACCCGAGAGGGATAGCTCCTGTTGGATATCATATTCCGACTGATGCAGAATGGAATACATTAGCAACTTTTTTGGGAGGGGATAGTACTGCTGGGGGGAAGTTAAAAGAGACGGGAACAGTACATTGGAATTCCCCTAATACAGGGGCTACTAATACAACTAATTTCACTGCTTTGCCAGCAGGCTCAAGAAGCACTGTTGGACCCTATAATGCTTTATGGAATATAACAGGTTGGTGGAGTATTCCAAGTAATAATTCTCAAGTGTCAGTTTGGCTAATTTGGAATACAAGAGCCAGTTTAGTACATCAAAATTCTCCTAATTCTCCAATTTATACTGGAGGTTGGTCGGTAAGATGTGTTAAAGATTAATTTAATAGAATCACATACATGAAAGGAACATTAATAACAATTAGTTTATTGTGTATTCCTTTAGTATGGTTTGCTCAACATCCACCATATACTGATGAACAATTATTGCACGGTAGTAAACAAAAATCCTCTATAAAGCCAAGCACATCAAATAAGCCTGATACCAAGAGCGATGAATCTTCTCAAATAAAATCTTATTGTGAATATGATTCTTTTGGAAGTAAATATGAACTAAATCTAAAGTAGGGTGTAAGCACGTTAACTTATAAGAAATATTCTGAGAATGGTGTTTTGATTAAAACATTATACGGTACCTGGGATATGCGTGATGAGGGTATATATTGACAAGGATATAAAGTTGTTGCAAAAATAAATGGTAATACCATAAAATGGCTGGTGATACATAATAGTAATGGAGAAGCACAAGAATTACGAGACGAGAGTGCTGGAAGGCTATGGAGTCCTTGCAGTTCAAATCACAACTAATAAAAAATATTATGAAATCTTTAGTTTTATTTCTAATCTGTTTTAGTTTTTATTTTTGTACTTGGGGGCAATCAAGTATAGTTGACTATTTAGAAGGAAGGAAGTTTAAGAATTATAATACAGGATTGGTGTTTCAATATGGTTATATATCATCCCTTAATACTAATGGTATAACTATCACAAATAAGTTTGGCAACAAGTTCTACTTTATGAATTGTTCTAAAGACGTGGAAGATGATGAATCTCTAGTTATTTTCACTCAATGCTTTAATCCTGATGATGGAAAAGGGATTGGTAAAGTCTATGCGTATCGCACAAAAATTATTGTTATAGCAGATGATGGAAAGATGGAGTATACTTTGATAAAAGAAAATTAGAGAAAAAGGGATTGACTATTTTATTATGTGCTAACAAATTGCTAATTAGACCAAATTTAGCAAATCTTAAACC
>CAYRBL010000371.1:0-3800 GCA_964422385.1 uncultured Bacteroides sp. | reverse complement strand
AATATAATTAATCTTCTTTTCCATTTCATTATTTAATTTTGAGATTACAAAAATAGAATAAATATGAAGACAAAAAATAATAATTTTTCAATTTCGTCATATTTAACAATTTTTATATACCCCATGATGAGTTGTTGAAGTGTAAATTAAGCAAAACATGAATTTATTTCGTCATACTTAGGGCAAAGCTCAACTTTTGTAATGTAAAACAAGGCTATTTTTGACATATATTTGCACCGAATTTTGAGGCAATTCATAAAGGAAGAAAAAAATCTCCTTTATTTAATTAACAAAATCAACTATCGGCAAACAATTAATATGAATTAAAGAAATGAAAGGAGATTTATGCAAAAGTAATATAAATATTGCAAATTAACAAGTGAATCTTATTAATATGCTGCACACCCCCCCATTTTTAAATAAGTTGTGTGTAATCAAAGGGGGAATTCTAATTTTTTAATAATAATCTAAATTTCGTAAAATGAAAAAATTTATATTACTAAGTATAGTCTTAGTATTTTTAGGAATAAAAGGGTTTGGACAATTAGATCCAACTAAAAAATCAATTGAAGCGTGGATATACCCTGGGCCACCTGCTTGTAGTGCATCTTCTGAAATAGTAGATGGACGAAAAATAGATGGTTTACGACCACAATATCTTGCAGTAAAATATGATGCAAATAATCCCAATGATCCAAATAATGGTCATTTATATAATGAAGATCCTAGTTATACAGGAACAGGTACATCAGCAACTGGTACAAGTTGTAATTATGACTGTAATTCTTATACAAGTGGTAATGCATCAACTGTGAAGAGTAATTCTACTTCGCAATTGATTACAATCAGTGGAAGAGGTGCTGGTTTAGATATTGTATTAGGGTATGCAACAAGTCCTTCATTATCTACAAATACATGGATAAATAATTATGTTAAAACACCAATTATTAACATGTTGAATGCAACAGGATATAGTGGAATTGACATAGATTTTGAAGCACCATCGGGAAATTGGAATACTTTGTCTAATAACAATCTAGCATATTATAGCAATTTAGTTAATTATCTTTACGGTATATTACACGGTATGGGTAAACAACTAAATATTACACTGCCAAGCAGTATGAATGCTAGTGCTTTATCATATTTAGCTACGAATACAAGTTTTGATTTTATTACAATAATGTGTTATGATGAAAATACTGTAGCTAATAATAAACCAGTTGCTGAAGATACATGGGTTAATACTGCTATAACAAAAGCATTAGCTGCTTTTCCTGTTAATAAAATAATTATTGGTATGCCTTCTTATGGCTATCATATAGATCCACCACATGGAACTATTGCATGTACAAGCACAACTATGGGACAAGAAACAACTACAGTTAATACAATTAAAAATGACACAAAATCAGAATCTTCATTATTGCCTGAATTTGGAGGTGGTAACCCAAGAGATATTGCGTCTCATGAAAGGTATTTTATACGCAATGGCACTAATTGGTATTATCAGGATGTAATAGGATTATGTGATAAAGAAGAATTTATTAGATCAAAAGGCATTAAACACATTTCAGTGTGGCATCTAGGAGGCAATGATTGGTTTAATAGATTTGATATTTCAAATAATCAAATAATTGATCCTAGTTATAAATTACCCACAGTCTGTAATTCAACAAATAACTGGAATATTGTAAATAATACTTCAGTACCATTATATCCTGGCTCCTATTATACTTCAACCGGTAAAACAATAAACGATGAAAAAAATAATCATTATTATGCTCATGTAAGTAGTAGCAATGCTGGAGTAAATAACAATTATATTGAATTTAGCGGTTTCAACTTTAATTTGCCAAGTCAAAGTATTATTTCGGGGTTCGAAGTTATTGTTGTTGGACATACTGAAAACAACACAACTGATTTTGGTAATGCATTGTACAATAGTGAATTTAATATTCAAATTTCAAATGATAATGGAGCAACATACTATCCTTTAAATACTCCAAAAACTTTCTCTATTTATTCACCACATGATGTATGTAGATTAGTTGGAAGTATTACTGATCCCTGGGGCTTGAATATTACAAATACAAATATAAACAATACATTTAAAGTCCGAATATCTCTCACTTCAGGAGCTGATGGATATATAACTACGGTGTTTGTAAAACCATATACAACAAATAGTACTACGCCTATAACCACTCCATTTTTAATTGCAACTGCTGATGATGACGCCGCTGATGTTTATGAATTTCCAAGTTCAGGTGGTAATCCTCTAATGAGTTATAATAATAATAAAACACATCATCGTTTTGGTGTATATAAAGGAAATAGTGGTAATACTGATCCGTGTCATAGGAATGAATTTTATTCAAACGGTGGTGCTTACTTTTATAATGGATTTCGTTTTACAGGTATTACAATACCACAAGGAAGTTCCGTTTCTCATGCATTATTAGATTTATATTTTAATCCTAGTAGAACTTGTTTTAATTCTTCAACAATTACAAGTTTTGATGTAGATTTTTATGGTGAAGACTTTGCTCAAGAAAATATAAATACTCCCGGAACCGATCATCCCGTAACATTTTCATTATCTAATCCACCAAGTTCTTCAAGTCGAATATTATTACCCAATCCAATTACACATCCATTTTCTTCCACAACATGGAGTAATGGGAAACCAGAAGGATATTTAGCCGCTAGTGGGACAGAAACTATTGAATTGAAAGATATTGTAAATACAATAGTTAATAACACCAGTTGGAATCCTCCAATTTTAGGTAGTGCAATATCAATAATTGCAAAACTTAGCTCTAATATACCAATTAACCAAGTTACAGAAAATTATAGTGTTGGCTATTCAACTTATGAAAGTGCAACTAATAAGGTTGCTAAATTAACAGTTACTTATACTCTTCCTCAAACACCTACTTTAACCTATACTACTAATAGTTGTGTTATAAATGTGGGGCAGCCTATTTGCCAGATGATCGCACAAAATATATCTGTTACAGGCCTAAGCTCAAACACCAGCCTTTATAGATTTTATATAAATCCGGCACTTCCTAATGGTGTAAGTATTGATAATTTAACTGGAATAATATCAGGGACTCCTCTGCATTCTATGGCAATTACACACTATGATGTTTCAGTAACCGATGGTATTAAGACTGCTACAGGAGCATATTATTTAACAGTTAATGAAGCAAGCGAGTGTAGTCAAACTATTAATGTATTACAAATTACAGGAACTCCCGGTACTATTATTAATTGGCCGGCAAATACACATAATGTAATTAATAATAAAGTTGAAATTCAATCTGGTGTAACTTTACATATTACAGGTGGCGTTCATAGATTAACCACTAACTCATATATTAAAGTATTAGCAGGTGGAAAATTAATTGTTGATGGAGCAACTTTAACTAATGCTTGTAATGATTATTGGAAAGGTATTATTGTTTTAGGTAATAATTCAAAAAGTCAAATGCAAGAACAGTATCATGGAATTGTTGAATTGAAAAATAATGCTGTTATTGAAAATGCTGTTAATGGTATTACAACTAGTGATATTAGTTTAAATATTATTGGAGGTGGTATAATAAGAGCAAAAGATGCAATATTTAGAAACAATTTACAAAATGCAGTTATAATGAATCCTTATCAGAATTTTAATTTTAACAATATCAATTCAAAATACAATGATTATAGTTATTTTAATAATTGCCAGTTTATTGCTAACGACAATTTGATTAATTCTAACGATGTTTTTCAAAATTTTGTAAAATTAA
>CAYRBL010000370.1:744-3801 GCA_964422385.1 uncultured Bacteroides sp. | reverse complement strand
CGATATTTAATATCTTATAAAAGTCTTGTATTGATGTTTTGCCATCAAACATATAGTTGTTGTCATCAATCTTGGTGAAGTTCAGTTTCTCCGAATCCACATCAAATTCATCATCTATTTCTCCTACTATTTCTTCAATAATATCCTCTAAAGTGATGATACCCGAGGTGCCCCCATACTCATCAACCACTACTGCAAGGTGTATTTTCAACTCTTGAAACTCTCTTAAAAGATCGTTTATCTTTTTGTTTTCGGGTACAAAATAAGCAGGTCTCAACAACGTATTCCAATCATAAGCCTCTGTTTTATCCATGTGTGGCAACAGGTCTTTGATGTAAAGTACGCCTGTTACGCTATCAAAACTTTCGTTGTAAACAGGTATGCGCGAATAACCAGCGTCAAGTACTATAGTCATCAGTTCTTTGAAAGTAATAGTATTCTCAACAGCTACTACATCTACTCTCGATTTCATAATTTCTTTAACGTCGATATCACCAAACTTAACGATACCTTTCAAAATGTTAGTCTCTTGTATTGGAGTATTTTCGTCGGAAGTAATATCAATTACATTCGACAGTTCGGAGATAGAAATATTGTGTTTTTTACTTTTGATTCTTTTATCAATCAGTGAGCTTGACTTAACTAGTAAGGTGCTTAAGGGATAGAATATCCGTATGCAAATCTGCACTGGTTTGGCAAAAGCAACTGCAAGTTTCAACGAGTTTTGGGTGGCATATACTTTGGGCAAAATCTCACCAAAGAAAAGTATTAAAGAGGTGATAACTATAGCCTGAACTATAAAAACCATCAATGGATGCAATTCAACATCCAGCAAATTGTTGACAATAAAAGTGGAGATAATAACGATGCCTACGTTGATAAAATTTAAGGTGATAAGTAAGGTGGCCAGCAGTTGTTTGGGACGTTCGAGTAATTGAATAACATCTTTATATTTAAGATTATTGCCCGAGTTAAGTTCGTTAATATCAGTAGGAGTAAGGGAGAAAAAAGCTATTTCGGAACTCGAAATAAAAGCCGAGATTAGCAATAGAATTATAATAGCAATAACACTAAAGACTAAACTAAACGAAAAAGTTTTGATGATAACACTCAACAGCGTTGGTATTATCATCAAAACATTGGTATGTAAGAGATCTTCTACAAGCATCAATTTTTATAAATGGAAACAATTAATGTTTAAAATTTGTTTAAGAAATCAAACAATAATTGTTGGCTTTAATAATTATTTAAAAAGGAAGATCGTCTTCAGGTTCTGATATGTTGATGTTTGTACGATCAACAGCAGTGCCGCCCGGAGGAGGTGGAGGAGGAGCGTAATCGCCATCTCTTTTGCCATCTAGCATCTGAAAATTATCACCATATATTTCTGTTATATATCTTTTGCTGCCATCTTTATCGTCATAAGAACGGGTTTTTATTTTCCCTTCCAAAAATATTTTACTGCCTTTGTGAAGGTATTTTTCGGCTACTTCAGCCAAGCCTCTCCATAGTATTATGCTATGCCATTCGGTTTCTTCTACTTTGGCGCCATCCTTCGATTTGTAGCTTTCGGTAGTAGCCATCGAAAATTTAGCTCTTTTAATTCCACTTTCGGTGGTAAACATTTCAGGGTCTTTTCCCAAGTTCCCTATTAAGATAACTTTATTTATTCCAGCCATTTTATTTATTTATTATATGTTTAAAATAAGTATACAAATGTACACATTTATTATTATATAGATATTGTTTTTTTTATTTTTTTATCAACAAGTCTTAAATAGGCTATTAGACTATTAGACTTTTAGGCTTTTAGCTTTTTAGACTGTTAGGCTTTTAGGTAAAATTTTAAAGATAATATTATTACCATAAATACTTTTCCCTAATAGCCTAATAGCCTAAATTGCTAAACACCTTTTTTACATAACCATTATTGAAATAGGATTACAGAATGCTCCATTTCCGGTTGAGTAAACCACACAATAAGAAAATAAATACACTTTTCCGGGTATCAATCCATCAATTGTACAGTTCGTATTTCCTGCATTTACCTCGGTGTAATCATCTCTATGTCCTTCTTCGTTAAGCGAATATCTAAGCAGATAACCATGATTATTTACATCTGCAGGCCAATTAGCATATACTTGTCCTGAAAATTCTGTATTTATTACTGTAAATACTGTAGCTGAGGCACCATATTCGGGTGTGTAAACATCATATCCCGATTCCAAAATTCTCTCTCTATTGCCTTCGCTCATCATATTCACATAATCAGCATTCTTTCTTAGCAAAGATTTTAAAGTATTTTCTGCTGCGGTTCTGGCACTCATTTGAGCAGGAGTACATCTTCTTAATGTAACAAAACCTTTTTCGCGCAGATCATCAATAGCTGCTTGTATTATTATTTTGGTTACCGGAGGCGATGTAAAAAATGCCGCAGTATACAAAATAGATATAATTAAGCTGCCAAACGGACCAAGATCTTTCCAGTTCATGGTCATAAAATTTAATAACGTCCTTGATTTATTCATGTTTTTAAAAATTTGATTGTATTTATTTTTTAATTTGAACTAACATTTTTAAAACTAAAAAAAAGAGTGTTATGAAAAATAATTTGCTTCTTGCCAATAGCTATGTTTTCTATCAAAAATTATTAGATAAAGATAAGATATGGTCTTTATTTTTATAAAATTTATAAATATTCTTTTAAAAAATATTGTTGTTAAAGAAAAAATGGAATCTATAATAATACATTTTATAAGCACTTTATACATAAATATTATACCATAAGTCAATTTTATCGCTACCATAAGTGGCACTATCGCTACTTTTGTGGCAAGTAGCGATACTTGAGTGGCAAGTATCGACCTTTGAGTGGCAAGTATCGATACTTGTGTGAAAAGTATCGGTGTTCGAGTGGCAAGTATCGTTACTTTTCTGAAAAGTATCGGTATTCGAGTGGCAAGTATCGTTACTTTTCTGAAAAGTATCGGCATTCGAGTGGTAAGTAGCGATACTTGAGTGGCAAGTATCGACCTTTGAGTGGCAAGTATCGATACT
>CAYRBL010000370.1:0-644 GCA_964422385.1 uncultured Bacteroides sp. | reverse complement strand
TTTCTGAATAGTAACGACACTATGAGCAAAAGTAACGACACTGTGTTTTTGAGAAGCGATATTGAGGAAAAAAGTGCTTTTAAGGAAGACAAAACCGTCTTTAGTCCGACCAAAAGAGCCGAGCTAAAAGATACTTGTTGCCTATTTCCTTTACTTTTGTAATACATACGCTAGTTCTGGTTCGCGCCTTAGCCAGATAAAGTTGTTGTTATCGAAAAAAATACTAAAAAGGAAACAAAGGGTGTTTGTGTATGTAGTAAAACTTGCTTCTGTTGCCTTACCACCGCCAGGAATTTTTCTGCAAATATACAACAATACAAACCAAAAGTCAATAGCAAATGGCATTTATTTTCACAATCTAACGAAAATAATTTCAGGCCACTACTTAAAGTGGTAGTATTGGTAGCATTGTTTTATTGTTATTTTATTAATGTTGTTAAGAAAAAGACAAAAATTTGTTCTATTATTAAAAATAATGTATCTTTGTGGTTTTATTTTTAAAATAAATAAGGATTTTGTGTAACAAAAATCAAAAACTGGAGTCTATATAGTATAAATAATAAAAACAAACACAATGAAAAAGCTTTACATTCTTTTAATCACGATCTTTACAATAAATATAATTACTGTTAAGAGTCAAACTA
>CAYRBL010000369.1:0-3803 GCA_964422385.1 uncultured Bacteroides sp. | reverse complement strand
AGATACTTTTCATTCATTTTAATTGGTATTAATATAGGTTTAAAGGGGAATCATTTTTATGTGTTCTGAACTATGTTTTATATTTATTCTGCAAAGATAATCATTTGTTTTATTCTTTTAACTATTTAATTTAGAAATATATTTATTTTAAATATTCATAAAAATATTTATACCAAAATAAAAGATAATCTATTTATAGATATATAGTAATCTATCAAAACTATATTGATTTTATCTAAATAAAAATATCATGTTATTATTTCAAAATAAACTTTTATTATATCTTTTTAGAAACAATAAAAGTATTGAATGAAACGATAAAAATATTCTTTGAAATAATAAAAGTATTTATTGCTTTGATAAAAGAATTATGCGAAATAGTAAAAGAATTTATTGAAATGAACAAAGTATTTAAAGAAATAGTAAAAGTATTAAAAGAAATGATAAAAGTATTGTCGGAAATAGGCAAAGTATTGTCTGAAACGGTAAAAGTATTTTTTCTAGTTAGTATTATGAACTGATTTATATGCATTTTATGGATGTTATTTTTTATACTTTTTTTTATAGTTTTAATTCTTTTAATTTTTGTTTGAATAAGAATGTTTTTTATTATGATTATGTTTTTTTTATTAATAAAAATATGCTATTTAATATTAATAAATAAAAACTAATTTAAAACCATATCATTACCAGTGTTGATTCCATAGAAATTGATGTGACTTCTGTTTTTTAAAATAGGGATTCAAAGAACCAAAATATAGACTTCAGGAAGGGAAATGGCGACCTTGCAATTCTTAATGTATTCTATATCTTTGTTTTTATTAATAATGTTATTCATATAGATTCCTCTTTTCGTTTCGCTGCATTCGGAATGACAATTATCTTTAGTTATTGAGGGAGAAAAGGGCGGCAAAGCCGCCCTTTTCTCCCCATCCATTTAAAAAATACTGTCATTCCGAACGAAGTGAGGAATCTCAAAAGTTAAAATGTAGATTTTAAGAGAAGGAATGAATGCTCTTATAAAACGAATGTAGATGCCTTTGAGATTCTTTTTTATTCTTATTTAAAAAGCCATTATTCAAATAAAAATAAAACAAAATAGTATTATAAAAATAAATATCCTACTCATAATAATACGTATCATGCTCATTTAATTTTAAAAGCTGAAGAATAAAAGCAAGATTAAGCACATTGAAATGGAAATTCTATGAATGATATTTAAAATTATTTTTGTTTGAGCGAAGGAAATTATTAGTAATTTCGTCAAACAAATTTATAGCAAGCAAACTATAATTTATCATATTAAATAATGGACAAAAAAGAAGCATTTCGTCAAATGGTGGATCAATACAAGGACAAGGTTGTGAATACTTGCTTTGGATTTGTGCACCAACGTGAGGATGCTGAGGACATTGCCCAGGATGTTTTTGTGGAAGCCTGGATTAAATATGATACTTTTAAAGGCGATGCCCAACTGTCGACTTGGCTATATCGAATAGCAGTGAATAAATCTATTGATGCCCTGCGAAAGCAAAAAGCCCGGAAATATATTGATTTGTTAAAGAATATTCTGCATCTGGATAGCAAAGAAACGTTGGCTGTGAAGCAAAATCAACCCGATCCTCATCAGAAAATGGAGCTCGACGAAAGAGAACAAATCTTGGTTTCGGCACTTCAAAATATAGCCCTCAACCAAAGAATTGCAATCACACTTTCGAAGTATGAAGATCTGAGTGTAAAAGAAATTGCACAAGTGATGGAAACTACCGAATCGGCCGTAGAATCCCTGTTGTCGAGAGCAAAACTTTCGTTGCGCAAACAATTGGAAGCAACATATAAAAATATTTAACACAAAAAAGCGAAGGAAAATACTACTTTTTACGTCATAATTTAAAAAGCAAATAAAATGAATGCGAATACTACAAAAGAGGAAACAGAAAAAACATTAGCGCTGCTCGATACGCTGACTAAAGTTAAGAGTTCGCCCTTTTTTAATACCAAACAAGAGGCCCGACTTGAAAGATATTTGGATGCAAATGTAAGAACTTTTAATTGGAATGTAGTGCTGAAACCTGCGCTTCTGCTACTGATAATTGCAATCAATGTGCTGGTTTCGTATTCATACCTTCACAAAAGCACAAATACGTATTCGAATCGAGATACTATGATACAGGAGCTTTCGGGCACGTATTTCAGCAGTAGTTCCAGTAGTAATAATTTTACAAATCAATAAGGAGGTGTTATGAATTATTTTAAAGAAAAGAAATTTGCAAGCTGGGCAATCGCAATCCTTGTGTTGCTAAATATTTTTACAATTACCTTGCTTTGGCTCGGACGTCCAGAAAACCGCCGTCCACCTATGATGCATCGTGAAAGGATGTTGAACGATTTTATTGCACATGAATTAGATTTTAATCCTGTTCAAAGAGTAACTTTCGACCAACAAGCAGAAGCATATATAGAACAAATGAAATCAATCCACCTAAAAATTGACGATATTAAACAACAACTTTATAATACTATCTATGCTGCCAAAAAAGATAGTGCTTATAATGATTCGCTTACAAATGTTATTGGAAAAATGGAAATAGATTTGAATAATATTACGTATAAACATTTAATGGATATAAAGAAATTGTGCAACGATGCGCAACAACAGAAATATAGCGCCTTTTTGAAAGATGTTTTAGGTGCTTTGAGACCTCCAAAGCATAATGGACCACCTCCAGAAGGGAAAGAATAATTACGAATTACGAATTAATAATTAAAAATAATAAATACAATTATAATGAAAGCAATAAAAATTTCGGTAATACTACTCCTTATAATAATTGGTGTAGTTAGCAAGGCAACTGCCCAACCTGAAAATGATAAAAATGGACAACCTACAAATGAATTTCAGAAACCTATGCCTCCGCCTCCACCTGTTTTGCCTGGTATTCCAAACCTGACAAAAGAGCAAAGCGAAGCCATAAAAAAGCTTCAGCTTTCGATAAGTTCGGATGTGTTGCCAATAGAAAATGATATTAAGGAAAAAGAAGCAAAGCTAAATTCGTTGACTACAGTTAAAAATCCTGAAATAAATGCTATATATAAAGTTGTAGATGATATAGCTGTTTTGAAAGTAAAGATAGCTAAATTGCAAATTGCCCACGACCTTGACATTCGTAAGCTCCTTACTGACGAACAGCGCCTAATCTTCGACAGAAGGCCGAAGCATCCGGTGCATTAAACGGGTATTTAAGAGAAAGAATTATAAATAAAATTATTTTTATCATAAATCAACCAATAAATCTTATAACAAAATATATGAATATTGTAACAACTAAGCTTTGAATTATTCGTTATTTTGCAAATAAGTTTAGAGGGAGAATAAACTTACAATACTTTTGGAGATTTTTTATAAAAATATAATTAAAATGTTTTATTAAGTAAATAATTTACTAATTAAATTTAACTAACAATGAGAATTAATAAAAACATCGCGATTAGTGATATGGGATTTGTATTTAATCCTGTAAATGGGGAGTCGTATTCAGTAAATCCGATTGGAGTAGAAATAATAAATTTGCTTAAAGAAGATAAAAGTTACGAAGAGATTTCAGAAACCATACTGAAGACTCACAATATAGACGAGACTACATTCGAAAAAGACTATTTCGATTTCACAAATCTATTACTTCATTTTAATTTAACCGATTCAGAGGATGAAAAAAACAATTAATATCGCGGTAAGCGGATTAAATGCTGTTGATAGTCCTGGTCCGGGAATTGCAGTTATACGTGGATTGCGAGAAGCCGAG
>CAYRBL010000368.1:0-3820 GCA_964422385.1 uncultured Bacteroides sp. | reverse complement strand
TTTTTTTTATTTTTCAAACAACCCACTTTCTATTATGAAAGCGGTCACCGAGCGGAGTCGAGGTGTTATTCAAAAGATAAAATAGATTTCTTAATTATTTCGATAGCTTCTCTTAATTGGCCTTCGGTAATAACAAGTGGTGGAGCAAAACGAATGATATGTCCGTGAGTTGGTTTTGCAAGTAATCCGTTTTCTGCCATTTTTACACATACATCCCAAGCTTCTTTGCCATTTTTAGGACGGATGATGATAGCATTCAACAAACCTTTTCCTCTTACTAACTCTATCATTTCTGATTTTACGTTGCTCATTTCTTCTCTGAAGATTTTTCCTAATTCTTCAGCTTTTTCTGATAGTTTTTCGTCTCTTACAACTTCTAATGCTGCAATAGCCACTTTAGCTGCTAATGGATTTCCTCCAAAAGTTGAGCCGTGTTCACCTGGTTTGATGCATAACATAATGTCATCATCGCATAATACTGCTGATACAGGGATAACTCCACCTGATAATGCTTTTCCTAAGATTAATACATCTGGACGAACACCTTCGTGATCGCAAGCTAATAATTTACCAGTACGAGCAATACCTGTTTGTACTTCGTCGGCTATGAACAATACGTTTTTAGCTTTGCATAAATCGTATGCTTTCTTTAAATAACCTTCTTCTGGTACATAAACTCCAGCTTCACCTTGGATAGGTTCAACTAAGAATCCAGCTACATTTGGATCTTCCAATGCTTTTTCTAAAGCAGGAATATCATTGTAAGGTATTTTAATAAAACCAGGAGTAAAAGGCCCAAAACCATTGTAAGCATCAGGGTCAGTCGACATTGATACGATACTAATTGTACGTCCGTGGAAATTGTTTTCACAGCAAATAATCTTAGCTTGATCTTGTGGAACACCTTTTTTCTCATAAGCCCATTTACGGGTAATTTTTAAAGCTGTTTCATCAGCTTCTGCACCTGTATTCATAGGTAAAACCTTATCATAACCGAAATATTCTGTTACAAACTTTTCGTAAGGTCCTAAACTATCATTAAAGAATGCTCTTGAGGTAAGAGTCATCACTTTTGCTTGTTCTATTAAAGCATTAATGATTTTTGGATGACAGTGTCCTTGGTTAACGGCTGAATAAGCTGAAAGGAAATCAAAATATCTTTTTCCTTCAACATCCCATACAAAAGCGCCTTCGCCTTTAGCTAATACTACTGGTAATGGATGATAATTGTGAGCTCCGTGATGATGCTCTAATTCCATTATTTCTTCTGATCTTGTCATAAATGAATATATATTGATTATTATTGTTTCTATTTTGCTGCAAAAGTAAGTATTTAAGTGATGCCAAAGTTAATTTATTGAAAATATTTTTTAATTTTCGCATTTTACTTCTTTTATTTACTACTTTTGTATCTTAATTTTTAATATAATTCAGATGAAAACAAATCTTAAATTTATTATTTTAAGTATATTTAGTATACTTTTTTCTCTTTCAACAAATGCTCAGCAAGGTACGTTTAGTAGGGTTTATAAAGATTTAACTTTAGGTGCTGGGCAGATTAAAGCTAATTCTATTGTTCCTACCTATGATCATAATTATATGTTAGCAGGTGCTAATTATGTTATTAAAACAGATACTGCAGGTGTTGTTTTGATGTGTAAAAAAATAGGAACAAGTTCAGATTTTAGGAAAATAATCGCTACAAATGACTCTTGTTATTTAATTTTTGGAAATTGTGTGAACGATAGTAACAATAGAATGTTGGTTTTTTATTTAAAAGTAAATAACAATGGAGATACCTTATGGACTAAAGCTCTAGATTTAGGACAAAGTACCTACATTAGTTCTGTACTTCTAACAAATGATAATGGTTTTATTATTACAGCAAATGCTAACAGTTCTACGATACCCTATAATGCAATGGTGGTTGTTAAGTTGGATAGTTTAGGGATAATTAAATGGTCGAAAAAAATAAATGCAGGTAATTACACTAATAATGTACTGGCAATCCAACAAACTGCCGATAGTTCTTACGTTTTAATGGGAGAAATGGAGGATAAAGTAGGTACTACTTTTTATGATGCTACTATTTTTTATAAGTTAGATAAAAATGGAGTAGTGCTCTGGGCAAAGAAAATAAATCCGTATAATACTTCAATTTCTACTAATGGATGTGATATTAAAATAACTCCAACATGTTTTATTTGTGCTCTAAAATCAAATAATAGTAATGGAAGTTATCTTTTGAAAACCGATTTTAATGGGAATATTTTATGGTGCAAACATTATTATAATTCGTTTACTAAAATTATTTGTACTTCTGATAATTCATATTTTCTTATTCCAAACGAAATGTATCCAAGTATGGGAGAAAGTATAGCTAAGGTTGACTCCCTGGGAAATGCTATTTGGGCTAAAACGTATGTAATGTATTTAACGGATGTAATAGAAAATACTGATAAAAGTTTAATGGTTATTGGCAATGGCCCGGTGTATGGTGTAAAATCTACTACAAATTTAGAGCCTCAGTTTGCATTGATGAAAACAGATTCTATTGGTAATTGTAATATTAATTGTATTTGGAATAATACACTTTGGCCTGGTGTAGATAGTTTGTTGGTTACTCCTACTACTTGCACAACTTCTAATGTTGGCTCTGTTGTTAAAATGCATCCCGTTATTTTAAATATTACTTTAACTACCATTCTTGGTTGTGTAGAGGCTACAGGAAGTGTGGAGGAATTCGACAAAGCTAAGGAATTTACTATTTATCCAAATCCTGCTCATAAAACGGTAACTATTCAATCGCTATCTGAATATAAAGATGCTACTATTACTATATATAATGTTAATTTAGGAATACTTTCTACTCATGTTTTTAATAAAAAAAGTATAGATATAGATGTGTCTAAATATAGCAATGGATTGTATTTTGTAAAGATTCAAACGAAAGAAAAAGTTAGTATTTTAAAACTAATAAAAGAATAAATTTTATAAGTTTGGAAGGGTATATGTGTTAAATAATCATTATTTTTAAAATAAATTAAATTTATACATTTATTTTGAATACTTTTGCAGCGTTTTATTCATGATTTAATAATAATATAATGAAAGTAGAAAAATTAAAAGTAGTAGCAATGACCTACACTTTAAAGTTTGATAACGCTGATGGCGAAGTAATAGAACAGGTAGCTCCTGAGTTTCCTTTGGAAGTATTGATAGGGAATGATAATCTTTTTGATAAATTTGAAGCTAATTTAATGGGATTAAATAAAGGTGATAAATTTGAATTCACTTTAAATCCTGAAGATTCTTATGGTACTTATGAAAACGAAAAAGTAATTGATTTGCCAAGATCAACTTTCGAAGTTGATGGTAAATTTGATGATGATATCATCAAAGAAGGTGCTATTATACCTATGATGAGCGAAGATGACGAAGAACACATGGAAGCTATTGTAGTTTCTGTAGATGCTGAAACTGTAAAATTAGATTTCAATCATCCTTTAGCAGGTGAGGTTTTGCATTTTGCTGGCGAAATTTTCAACATCAGAGAAGCTACACCTGAAGAAATAGAAAACGGCGACGTTTTTGAAGAAGAGGACGAAGACGAAGAATAATCTTTGTATTTTAGATATAGAAAAAGCCGGATACATAATATGTGCCGGCTTTTTTTGTGAAATACGCTTTTAGGTGTTTAGACTATTAGGAAGACAATTTGGTGATATTGTGATTTGGTGATATAGTGATTTAAGAAAAGAAAGTTTTCCGCTTAGCCGATTTTAGGCATAGCGGGTAAATATAATGCCGTTATCAAACA
>CAYRBL010000367.1:0-3822 GCA_964422385.1 uncultured Bacteroides sp. | reverse complement strand
TTCTTATCCTTGGTGTTTTTAAATATGCTAATTTTATTATCGAAAATATAAATGAATTGCTGCATTCGGTTTCAATCCCAAAGATTACAAATCCACATATTATATTACCGATTGGCATTTCTTTCTACACCTTTCATTCCTTGTCTTATTTAATCGATATTTACAAGAAGAAGACACTAGCTCAACGCAATATTTTCGATCTTTCGCTTTATATTTGTATGTTTTCGCAACTTATTGCTGGCCCCATCGTTCGCTATAGCGATATTTGGCAACAACTGCGCGGACGTACGCATACTATTACAAAGTTTTCGTCGGGTATCGAACGTTTTTTGTTAGGTTTAGGAAAAAAAGTGTTGTTAGCTAATACTTTTGCCCGCATCGCTGATGAAATTTTTAATGGTAAGTTTGCAGATTTATCAGCCCTTAACGCTTGGTTTGGAATTATCTGTTATTCATTGCAAATTTATTACGATTTTTCGGGATATTCGGATATGGCAATAGGTTTGGGGCGTATGTTTGGCTTTGAATTTCTCGAAAATTTCAACTTCCCCTATATTGCCAAGTCTGTTAAAGAATTCTGGCGAAGGTGGCACATCTCCCTTTCATCTTTCTTCAGAGATTACGTATATATTCCGCTTGGTGGAAGCCATGTAAAAGTAAGTCGCACGTATTTTAATTTATTAATAGTATTTTTCCTAACAGGTTTCTGGCATGGAGCAAGCTGGAGTTTTGTAGTTTGGGGATTATTCCATGGATTATTTATGGTAATAGAGCGTTTGGGTTTCGATAAAATATTAGAAAAAATATGGAAACCTATTGCAAATATTTATACTATTATTATAGTAATGTTTGCTTGGGTACTCTTCAGGTCTGATACGTTGACTTTCGCTTTAAGTTATTGGAAAGCGATGTTTAATTTCAAACTTACGGGCGAACAAACGAGTTTGTTTTTTAATTATATGAATCTCGAATTGTATATTGCCTTAGCTATAGCAATACCTGGCGCTTTAGGCTTGTTTAGTTTTATTGGTAAGCATTTCGAAAACTATATTTATTCAAATAAAAAGGGTTCCAAAACTATTTCCTACACATTTGATGTTGCAAGCGCTTCTTTTTATGTAGCAATACTTATTATGTGTTCGTTGTATTTAATAGCCGGCACGTATAATCCTTTTATTTATTACAGATTTTAATATGAAACAAAACAAATTTAGAGCCATATTACTAACTGTAGTTTTCATTGCTATTATTACATTTTCTTTTGTAAATAATAACATTAAAATTATAAAAGACATAAAGAGCACCGAAAATAGAAAGATGGCAGATAAACCTATTCTTAACATTAATTTGCTTGATCCTTTTCCTGGTAAATACGAAAAGTATTACAACGACAATTTTAGTATAAGATCCATAATGGTTAAATATTATAATATTTTTAATCTGGAAGTTTTCAAGAAGTCGCCAGTCCCTGATCAGGTTATTATAGGTAAAGATGGATGGTTGTTTATGGCTGATAAAGAAATTGATTGTTATAGTGGGAAACATCGTTTTGATGAAAGCGAATTAGAAGCATTTAAACTGGAACTAGAGTATCGTAAAAAATATATTACTGATAGAGGCGCATCTTTTTATTTTATGATAGCACCCGAAAAAGCAAATATCTATTCCGAAAAAGTACCTTTAAGTATTTATAAATATAATAAACAATGTTGGGGCGAACAGCTACTTAAATATCTTGAAAAAAACAGTACTATACATCCAATAAATATATATGATGCGATGCGTGCAAACAAAAAAGTGGAATTAATATATTATAAATTGGATAATCATTGGAATCATTTAGGTGCTTTTATAGTAACGAATGAAATATTGAAGCATTTGCAAAAAGATTTTGGTAAAAAAATTTCGACACTATCCCTTTCGGATTATATTGTAAAGAAAACCCATAAAAACACAGGGAATATAATAAGTATGTTGTCGTATACGGGAGCATATTCTGATGATGTTTTTGATATAAAACCAATAAAAGGTTTTAAAGCAACAGATGCAGTCAAAAAAGGATATGTACCGGATAAAGATTTCCCATATCCCTGGGATTTCGAAAATGTAAAGGAAGTAAAAGGTTCAGATAAACCAAAAATATTAATCATTACTGATTCTTTTGGAGGATATGTTTATCCTTTTATTTCAGAAGAATTCAGTAAAAGTGTTAAAATTTGGGATTCGTGGCAATACAGGCTTAATGAAGATGTAATTAATACCGAAAAACCCGATATAGTCCTCTTAATGGTATACGAACCAAACTTAAGAAATATTTTACATAACCAAGCTCGATTAAATAAAAAGTAAAATTGTATTTATTTATAAGTTAAAAACTCCTAACTGCCCTTATCGGATATGCTGAAGTTTTAACATCTATAACTTGGTAGCCATTGTAAAACCATTGTACATAAGCATAGGTATTATCACTGTTTTCTGTCGAACTCCAATAATATCCAGAATAATCAAAGCCACCAATTGCAACTCTATTAATAAAAAGTTGGTTCAATTCGTACATACTTGGCAAATACCAATCACTATATCCATTCAAAACTAAATCAGAACATATTTTAGCTGCATAAGTTCCTGCTCCTTGGCTCAAAACTATTGAATCAGTATTGGCTGCTCCGCTACCAATTAAATAACCCGAAGCACCAGTTGTAGTATTTACACCATTATACCACTGCGCACTTGTACTTTGGTCGAAAGGTGCTGCAATAAGTCCATGTTGTATATTTGCATCGTAACCAGCATCACCAGGTTGGAGCAAATAAGCTACAATTCCACCCAAAATACTATCACCAATTGCAATTGGTCTGATACCAGTAGTAATAAATGTTTCTTGATTGCCATAAGCTGTACCTTCACTGTTGGTAGCATAAGCCCTTACATAATAAGTTGTACCAGGAATAAGCACTGAAAGCGTATATACAAAACTTCCTAAAGTAGTAGTAGTGTATAAAAGGCTATCATTAATAGTAGGATTGGGAGAAGTAGACCAACATAAACCAGAAGCTGTGATTGGAGCACCACCATCGCTGGTAATGTTGCCACCACTTACCGCAGTGTAATCAGTTATAGTATTTATAGAAGCAGTAGTAACCGTAGGCAATACCGAATTATTAGGAAAACTTCTTATAGCTCTTACAGTATATGGATGTGTTTTATAATCGTTGTAATAAATGCCAGTTTGATCTCCATAAACATCATAAAAGTATTGAATCATAGCTGTAACAAAGTAATTTTCGGAAGAACTCCAATAAGCATACTGCGAAAAACCACCAATTAATGCTCTATTTATATAAATCTTATTCAATTCTTCGATACTTGGTAAGTACCAATCCGAATAACCACCCGAAACATAGTCGAAACATAGCTTTGCTGCAATGTTTTGTTGCTTTCCACTATTAACAATTGCAATTGTATTTTGCTTACCCGTTCCTATTGCAGTTCCATAAGCATTTGTAACAGGTATTCCATAATATCCCCACTCAGCTACCCCCAAATCAGAAGGAGAAACAATTAATCCTTTTTGAATATTTGCGCTATATCCAGTATCGCCTGGCTGAAGTAAGTACACAATTATACCACCCTCATAGCTTTGCCCTATTGATAAACCTGCAATTGTATCTGTAGTAAAACTTATTTCGGTTCCATAAGCTGTTCCTGCACTATTAGTAGCATAAGCCCTTACATAATAAGTAGTATTTGCTAATAATCCATTAATAGTGCTATTAAAACTACCCATTCCCATACTATCTGAAGTATGAAAGTTAATTAATG
>CAYRBL010000366.1:0-3824 GCA_964422385.1 uncultured Bacteroides sp. | reverse complement strand
TTTTTTCCATCCATAAGCTGCTCCCATAAGCATTAGTATACTTACACCTCCATCTATTGGGGCGCCACCACCTGTAGGTGTATTGCCAGGGCCTGGTGCTGCTCCTCCTGTTCCTGTGCTTCCGCTGTTTGGATCAGGTGGTTGGGCATCACTTAATATTGGTAATATTGCTAAGAAAAATAATATTACGATAGTTTTTAATGTTCTTTTCATTTTATTTTTTTTAAAAATTATTGATCTTTTTATAAATACTCTATACTTATATTATTTAAAAATATAAGTATAGAGCTGTTATTTTGTTATTTTATAAATACTCTTTGTGTATAAACATTAGTTGCTGTAACAACTTTTACTACATAATATGCAGTTATATATTGCATATTTATTGTGTTAATAGTATTGTTGTTGCCTTGTTTTTTTAACAATTCGTGTCCTAATAAATCATAGATAACTATTTCTTTTATTTGATCGTTATTACTATTATTTATATAAATAGTATTATTATACGAATAGATATTTATTGTACTATTAGTATTCTCAACTACATTTGATGATGTAAAATGTATTTTAAATCTGTTTGTTTCATCACTTGAGTTTGATGTAAAACTATAAACAGCTTCTTTGTTCAAATCTACAAATGTGTTAAGTTTTGTGTCTTCTAATAGTATTTTAGTATCCTTTGCAAAAGTATTAATACCAGAAGCTGTTATTGAAAAATTACCAGCTACTTTAGTTACGAAACCTAATTGTATAACCTGGTTGGTTTCTAATTTAGGAAGCACATTAATTGATACTTCTTTTTCTGATATTTTTGAAAATAATTGAGGAGCTTCTTCGATACCATAAACTTTTTCTACATCTAATTTTTCATCAAAATCTTTTGTTGATTTAGAATTGAAATTTATGAAAGTTTCGTCTTGTAAATTATTACCTTCAACTTTTAAAGATAATAATTCAGAAACTTTAGATTTAAAATAAGTAGTTCCAACTTGTTTTGCTGATGCAGGAACAATCATACTTGGATTAGTACCAGTAGCTTTCACCATAAACGATTGATAAGCTGGAATCACACCACCTAAATTACCAGCAATTCCATTCCAGAATTTATAGTTACCAAACGAAGGATCCCAAACATAAATAGATGCTGCCATATTATTAATTGTCCAATTAGTATTAAAATTAACAACATTAATAGCAGCTGGGAAAGGATTCCCAACAAGATTCCATCCTGGTGATGATGCAGTTGGAGTATATGTTAAAGGTAAGCTTGCATCTAAACTTTTTAGGCTTGTTCCTTTAAGTTTGATAGTTGTTGGAGCAGTTGTCCAAACTTCGTAACCTTTACCTGGAGTTAATTGTTCCTGATAACCTATCGTAATATTAACCCAAGGATTACCTGTACCATTCCAACCTTCGTTATATTTTTGTAGATACAAAGATGCTCCGTTATTATCAGGGTTCTGACTTGAGAAAGCATAACCAGTTGCTGTTAAAACAGGAGAAGCAACAAAATGCCATTTTCCACTAGTTAAATAGCGATCAGCTTCAACAGTACCACCAATTGTTAAAAAATTATTATTATCAATTAAAGAAGCATCTGATGCTAAGGTAATATTATTACAATATCCTGTAGAAGTTAAAGTAGGCATATTAGTTGAGGTGCCAGGAATAACTACATTCTGTGTTTGAGTAGGGGTTACGTTTTCTGACCAGTTTGCAGATTTGCTCCAATCATTATCTGTATTACCTAACCAATTGTTATCTTGTGAAGTTTTTATAATTTTAAATGCGTCAAATAGGAATGAATTACCAACACTATCAACAGAGTAAGTAGATATATTGATAGAATCAGTACTTATAGTTACATTACTGAAAGTAGGAAGCCCATTTTGTCCGAAACGACCTGTAAACAAACCAAAATAATTTGGAACTTGAGTAACAGCTGTCGCTGCATTCATCATTGATTCAGTACGTGGTTCGTATTTTTTCTTTCCACCAGAGTTATTTAAGAAATATAGAGTTCCTTGTTTTACATCAAATGTACCACCAAGTTTACCAGTAATATTATCACGTACAGTAGGGGCAACACTAGTTTGATTAGTAACAGCATTAGGTATTAAAGCCTTATATTTTACCGGTCCAATAACTTCATAAACATGATCATGACCCTGGAAAGCTAAATCAATTTTTAAACTATCATAAACAGGTTCCATTTTAGCTCTTTCAATAACTTCATCAGCATCACTTTGATGGCTTTGACTTCCTGTAAACATGTCTTTATGATAAACTGCTATTCTCCATTTTGTTGTTGGATTAGCTTTTACCTGATTATTCATCCATTTAGCTAATGAATCAAGATATCCGGTTGTATTATAGTTTTCATAAGTCATGTGCATAAATAATGCGTCTCCATAAACATAAGAATATAGACTTCCAGGAGTAGTTGCTAATGAATAATCAAAAGCTACAGAATCAGTATTGAAGTGATAAGTGAAATTTTTATTAATTGAGATATCATGATTACCTTCTACAGTTACAAAAGGATTCTTCATGTATATATCTTGTTGAGTTTCGAAATATTGTTCATATTCCCATTCTGAATTAGAAGCACCTGAAGATTCAACTAAATCACCACAACTTAACCAGAAGTTAGCATTAGGATACATAGCCTGAGCTGCATGTGTTGTAGTTTGAGATATATTAAACATATCGTCAGTATTAGCTTGTGGATCCGTTACATAAACAAATGAGAAAGGTTCTTTAGTAGATTTAGCAGTCTTAAAGGAACCGATAGAACTCCATGCTCCATTTTTACCTACTCTAAAAGAGTATTGTGTATTAGGTGTAAGACCATTAACTAAAGCTTTATTGAAAGTGTAAGACATTTTAGTATTATTAGCAATTCCAGCTAATGATAATAAGTTATTACTACTATTACAATAATTAAGATTTTTTGCAGAATCACATCTTGCATTTACTACCATTAAAGGAGAATTAAATGATGTTGTATCAATCGCATTACCTGCAACTATTTGCACTTGCCCGCCAGTTACTCCTGCATTGGTAAACCAGTTAAAAGCCATTTTAGTCTTAGGATCTTTGTTAATATTCATTACAATGTTATAAGGCATTGAAGCTGACTTCAATTTTATAATAGTTGAAAGCATATTAGCATAAGATGTTGAATCATTATTTGTAGTTAAGGCTTTTTTAGCTCTTAAAAAATATGTCCAGATAGGAACTGTATAATCATTTGCATTAAACTTGTTTACATAATTAATTAATGTATCTATTGGAGCTTTAATTGGAAGTATAGCAATATTATCACTAGGTAATAAGTCTGTCCACATACTTGATAAAGAATATGCTAAAGATGTTTGACCAATTTGATACATGTAATTAACAAAGCCTTGTTCTGAAGCAGGTATACTTTCGTCTCCTGCATAATGAGCTGCAAATGCACTAACAACGTGAGGAGTTATAACACTAGCAGTTGCTGCATCTAATGAATAAGGAGGGTTAGTTAATTGATAATTTACAATACCTGTCATGCCAGTATTTAAAAAATTAAGAGCATAATTCTGGAAAGTCATTCCATTAGTATTGTAATTTATATTTTGTATGTGATTAGTAACTACACTTAATATACTATCACCTTTAAGATCCATCACTCTGTAATGACATGGCCAGGTAACAGTTGAACCTGTTTCGATATCATATACAAAAGAAGTATTTCCTGTATTTGATTTCTTTGTAATATCGTTTGCATGATAATGTCCGGTAAATACCATTCTTAATCCAGCTTTAGCTAAGTTATTAGAAAT
>CAYRBL010000365.1:0-3825 GCA_964422385.1 uncultured Bacteroides sp. | reverse complement strand
GTAAGGCTCGACTTGATGCTTGGGTCTTTCTTAAAACAATTAACATTAACTTGCGAAGCCAAATACTCCCAGCCTTGGTTAGCCACCAGATAGTTTAGTATTTGCTCCAGCGTGATGTTATGTAGAGGATTGTTCTTTTGAGTTTCCATAAGTTTTGTTTTAATTTATTTGTGATTTAAACCTGACAGGATGGGAAACCTGTCAGGATAATGTCTTTCTAATAGTCTAATAGCCTAAAAAGCTAAAAGCCTAAACCTATAATTGAACTAAAAGAACTATCTTCTGACCATTCCTTAGCACATCCACACTTATAAGTTGTCCTTTTTGCAATGACTTTAAACGTGCCATGTATTCATATACGTTCTTCACCGATTTGCCATCAATAGCCGTAATGATATCGCCTTTCAACATACCAGCTTTTTCGGCAGGGCCATCCTTACGAACTAAATCAGCTCTTAATCCTTTATTATCTTGCGCTGCAAAATCAGGCATAATACCCAAAGTAACCTTCAAACCACCTTTGTAACCACCGTTCGACTTAGGTCCGGCTTCTTTAAAAGTTAATGCTTTTGGAAGATTAATAATCTTTTTAGATAAGATATATGCAAAGTCCAACACCTGCTTTTCACCATCATAATTTATCCTGTCGGCATCATCAAAAGGAGTGTGATAATCCACGTGAGCACCCGTGGTAAGGAAGAAAACAGGGATGTTTTCAGCATAAAAAGCAGCGTGATCAGAAGCGCCATATCCTTCTGGAGAATATTTTAGAGGAATGGTAGTTTTAGTAGCTAATTCTTTTAAGATGTCTTCAGTCTCGGCAGAAGTACCTGTTCCACCTACCATCAACGATGGTTCGGTTAAGGATAACCTACCTACCATATCCAGATTTATCATCGCTTTTACCTGCTCAGCCTTTACTGGCAAATGTTTTACTAAATATTTAGAACCTATCAAACCCATCTCCTCGGCACTGAAAGCAACAAATATAATAGAGCGTTTTAAGCTAGTCTTTTCAGCACTTAACTTCTGAGCCAACTCTATAATTCCTGCTACTCCCGAAGCATTATCATCGGCGCCATTGTGCACAGCCACAGTGTCGGGCATACGCGAACCCGAACCAACTCCACCCATACCCAAATGATCGTAATGCGCACCGATAACAACATATTCATTCTTCAAAACAGGGTCGCTACCTTCGAGCATTGCCACAACATTTTTGGTAGTCTGCTTTTGTAATTGCACATCCGATTCGATTAAAAGCTTCTCATAAATCATAAAACTAATAGACTTTTTTGTAGTGTTAATCTTCTTTTCGATGTCGGCAATCTTTTCTTTTTTAGATAAAGTAAGAATGGTATCGGCAAGCTTTCGGGTAATATTTATTACAGGAATATTAGCTAATGAAGGGCTCTTATCATAATTCAAAGGCATCAGTTCATCGCTTTTGTCCAACTCAACTGGCGTAATAAAAATAACACCCGAAGCACCCTTGTCTTCTGCCGCCAAAACCTTGGTGCGTTCATCAGCATAATCGTTGAACTTACTCTCATTATTACTCAACTCAGGATGCCCTTTTAGCAGCATCACCCATTTGCCTTTTACGTCCACGCCCTTGTAATCGTCCCAGTTAATGCTGTCGGTTTTAACAGTTAGACCATATCCTGCAAACACTATTTTAGTATTAAGAAGCGCGTTTTTGGAGAATGCCAAAGGAGTAAAATCTTTTGCAGCAACGCCTTTTACACCCATAAAATAAAGGTTGTTCTTCTTACCCAAACTGGCTTTAGTTATCAGTTCGAAATCCTGGAAACCACTTTCGAAAAGAGGAGTTAAACCTGCTTTAACAAAGTTATCTTTGATGAAATCGGCAGCTGTATTTATCCCATCTGTTCCTGGTTTTCTTCCTTTCAGAGAATCTGAAGCGAGAAAACCAATAGTAAACTTCAATTCATTGGTAGTAATCTCGGGATTGCTTGTTTGTGCAAATATTTTAACGCTTAGCGCGAATAAAAGAGTGATTAAAAGAATATGTTTTTTCATAATAGTGATGTTACTTTTTGTTATGACCTCACCCCCGCCTCTCCTAAGAGGAGAGGAGCTAAAAGAGCAATGTCGGTTGTAGTATTTTATCTTATTAAAAACAAAAAGAGCAATTATAAGTTTGTCTATAATTGCTCTTTTGGGTATATGTTAGTATGCAAATAAAGGCAGCGGAGTCATTAGTTCGTTTACTTTGGCTCTTACTTTTGCAATTACTTCTTCGTTATTGATATTAGAAATAACCTCGTCGATTAAATCAACAATAATACTCATATGTTCTTCTTTCAAACCTCTGGTGGTAACAGCGGCAGTGCCAACTCTGATGCCTGAAGTCTGGAATGGCGAACGACTATCGAAAGGAACCATATTTTTGTTGATGGTAATATCAGCTTTTACTAAAGTATTTTCAACAACTTTACCAGTAATATCTGGAAACTTGCTACGAAGATCAATCAACATTAAATGATTGTCAGTACCACCCGAAATCACCTTGTAGCCTTTAGCCATGAATAGATTGGCAAGTACGTTGGCATTCTTCTTAACCTGATTGATGTATTCTTTATAACTATCGGTTAATGCTTCGCCGAAAGCAACAGCCTTTGCAGCTATAACGTGTTCCAAAGGACCACCTTGTACGCCTGGAAATACTGCTGAATCTAACAATGCTGACATCATTTTAACTTCGCCTTTTGGTGTTGTGTAGCCCCAAGGATTAGGAAAATCTTTTCCCATCAAAATCATACCACCTCTTGGACCTCTTAGCGTTTTGTGAGTTGTAGTAGTGATAATATGACAGTGAGAAACCGGATTGTTTAAAGCACCTTTGGCAATCAAACCTGCTGGATGCGCAATGTCGGCCATAAGTAGCGCACCAATTTTATCTGCAATAGCTCTCATACGTGCATAATCCCAATCGCGGGAGTAAGCCGAAGCACCTGCAATGATAAGTTTTGGTTGTTCGCGCAAGGCTACTTCTTCCATTTTATCATAATTAATAAGGCCAGTTTCCTCTTCAACAGTGTATGCAACTGCTTTGTAGTTGATGCCCGAGAAATTTACTGGAGAACCATGCGAAAGATGACCGCCATGAGCCAAATCTAATCCCATAAAGGTATCGCCAACTTTCAAACAGGCTACAAACACTGCCATGTTGGCTTGTGCTCCT
Source organism: uncultured Bacteroides sp. (assembly GCA_964422385.1). Taxonomy (GTDB): domain Bacteria; phylum Bacteroidota; class Bacteroidia; order Bacteroidales; family JACABE01; genus JBAXLO01. The sequence goes on along the minus strand of CAYRBL010000365.1, from coordinate 617 downwards.
GAATGTGGCTGCACATTTGCCCACTCAGCACCAAATAATTCTTTGGCTCTGTCGATTGCTAACTGTTCGGTTTGGTCCACTATCTGGCAACCGCCATAATATCTTTTTCCTGGGTAACCTTCGGCGTATTTATTGGTAAGTACCGAGCCCATTGCTGCTAAAACTTGTTCGCTAACGAAGTTTTCGGAAGCTATTAGTTCAAGACCGTGTGTTTGACGTTGACGTTCTTGTTCTATTAAATCGAATATTTGTGTATCTTTATACATTTTAATATGGTTAATGTTTAACGATTTCGTTTACGATGCAAAAGTAAGGAATAATTACGAATTACGAATTACGAATTACGAAATTAATAATTAATAATTGAGGGAAGGCTTTTAGTTGTACAGACTTTTAGGCTATTAGGAAGACAATTTGGTGATTTGGTGATATTGCGATTCCTGCCTACCGACAGACAGGTGGTGATTTAAGAAAAGAAAGCTTTCCGCTTAGCCGATTTTTGGTTTTGTAGGTATATAAAGAGCCATTATCAAATAAATGATACAGACTTTTCTTTTTCAATTTTGTAGGTTTTCAGTAGCTTAGGGTGTGCCAAATAAATTGCAGCACGTGCGGAT
>CAYRBL010000364.1:0-3832 GCA_964422385.1 uncultured Bacteroides sp. | reverse complement strand
ATCATAAAAAGTAAAGTTAAGCATACCGATTAATGAATGTTTAGCAGCTGCACCACTTGAAACAACAGCTACATTGTATTTATCTTTTTCGCTGTCGGCAAACATCTCATGCAGTTCTTCACCTAATAAATGGCTATCATAAGATAAGCCTTCTGGTGCTTCAAATATCTCTACTTCGCCATCAATACCATTAATAAATACAATTACTTCCTTGTCGGAAATGCCTTGTAATTCCACAGCATCAAAACCTGAAAACTTAGAGTAAGGACCAAAGAACCCACCTACATTACTATCCATAATAGAATCAGTTTGTGGCGAAATGCCCACGACGATAGATTTACCTGTACCTGAATACTGAGTAATACCACAGATAGGACCACCAGCAATTACAACTTCGTTTTCGGGGTCGTTCCATTTGGTTTCAGGCTTGGTAGCATCCCATAATAACCTTAAACCAAAACCTTTTCCTCCGATGAACTTTTCTTTCATCTGTTGAGAAACTGGTTTTTCTTTAATGATATTTTCACCAACATTAACATAAAGAGTTCTATTGTTGTACCCTTTATCAATAGGCTTTAGTTCATATTTGAACTTAGCTACTATCTTACGATTGTTTCTTAAATTTTGAAGATCCATATATTTTTTGTTATAATTTTAACATAAATAAAGTGCAAATTTAGTTATTTTTTTTTAATAATTGGATACTTTCTTAAATATATCAGATAAGTTTCGTAAATTCGCATTTTTTTAAGCATGGCAACAATATTTAAACCAGACGTAGATTACGTAGCAGACATTATAATGATAGGCATTTCGTGTCATATAAAAGACTATAGAATAGTTCACTATTTAAATAAGAACTATCATTTGGGTCTCGAACGTTATGAAGATTTAGTGGTATTGAAAGAATATGATAAGGAAAAAGAGGAATATCTGCCTCAGCATTTTCCTTTTTATTATTATTTGAGCCCCGAAGATTATATATCTTATAACTTTATGGTTAATTTTTCTGTTGATGGTTACCTTATTAGCGAACAAAAACGCTTGGATTATGTGCTTATTATTAAAGGTGCAGTTGATAATTATGATACAAAACCTATTTTAGATTGTTTTAAACAGATGCCAAACGTACTTACGGTAGTAGAAATAAAAACAGATAAACTCAAAAATATAAAGCAAATTATAGAAGACCTAGAGGTTCATGTATTGGAACAAACTAAAAAAGTTACTATAGATATTAAACCTAAAAGAAAAATTAAATACTAAACGAATTATTATAAAGCTTATATCTAAAATACTAATTTATGCCTAGTTATATTCAAGTTTTAAAACAGAGATTCAGGGGATGGAGAAAAAGAAGGAAGAAAGCCAATAAGCTTTTGCTTCATCAATTGGATATGTTTTTATATTACCAGGTACATCGTTTTAGTAAAGAAAACCGTGAGCGAAGAAAGAAAAAACGCTTAGAGCAGAAACGTAAGAACGCACATTTCTTTAAGACTTTATTTCGCACTCAAGTTAAAAAGTATAGTAAAGAAAGCAGGGAAAGACGCAAACGAAGACGTATAGAAAGAAACCGCAAACTTGCTCACTTCTTTAAGACATTTCTGCGCTTTCAGGCTAAGAAATATAGCAAAGAAGGCAGGCAATTAAGCAAGAAAAAAAGACAAGCCAACTACAGAAAGTTCTTACTTAATTTAGATAACATTCTCTTTAATATAATAGGATACTATAGCAAAGACGCACGAAATGGACGCTACAGAAGAAGAAAAGAGCGCAGAGATATCGCCTTGATAAAGATTAAATACTTTATAAAAAGCATTATCTTTTATTATAGCGCCGAGATTAGACAAAAGAGAAAAGAAAGACGCAAGAAAGCTTTCAACTTCTTTATGACAAAGCTCAGATTCTTCCTCCAGCATTACATCGTAAAAGTTTATTGGCTTATTGTCGACCTTAAATCATGGCTAAAAGATAAAGAAAACAGACGAAACTTCTGGATAAATACTGTCAATTCTACAGCCGCTTTTGTGCTGGCTTATATGGTAATGTTCGTCATTTACCAAATTGTAACGATGCTAATGGCATTGATGTACAATATTCCATCGAAGATGCTGTATTTCAAAACCGATTTCCTTGTACATTCTTCGTCCAACCTCTGGTCGCGCAACATCGTAATCCTTGTAAGTGCAATCGGCCCTATCGTTAGTCTGTCCTTAGGCTTTGTTTTATACAGGTTGTTTTTATTATTAAAAAAGAAGAAAGGCTTATTCAAACTGTTCATCTTATGGTGTTCGGTGCACGGTGTAAATATGTTTTTTGGTGCCTATGTAGGAGGTATTTTCTCCAACAAAGGCTTCGGATTGGTAATGCTGTGGTTCTTCCTTCAATTTTTCCTCAACGTAGCCTTTGGCTTTATAAGCATCATATTATTAATATTTATTGGCTCGTTGTTTTCAAAAGCTTTTTTACAAACTGCTCACAACTCTAACCAATTAACCAAGGCTAACAAACCTTATTTTGTGTTTTCACAGGCATTGCTACCCTATATTTTAGGAAATATAATTATCGATTTAGCTTTCGAACTCCCAGGCAATTTAAACTATAATAAGTTGTACCAAATGGTAACGATAGCCTGTATCGGCTTTATGATTTTCCCTATGATTACCAAACCGTATGAGGGCGATGTGCGCTTGGCAAGAGAACCTGATAGGATAAAGATTAACCCTATTTTAATACTCTTATTTATTATAATTGCCATCGCTTTTAGATTAGGTTTGGAACAAGGACTTAAAATTTCATAAAATGACAATAGAAGAAGCACAACGTATAGTTGACGAATGGATAAACACTACGGGTGTCCGTTATTTTAATGAACTTACCAACATGGCTATTCTTACCGAAGAGGTAGGCGAAGTAGCTAGAATAATTGCTCGCAAATACGGCGAACAATCGTTTAAAGAATCAGACAAAGAAAAGAATCTGGCAGACGAATTGGCTGATGTTTTATTTGTTTTAATATGCATTGCCAACCAAACGGGCATTGATCTTACCGAAGCTTTGCAAAAGAATTTGGAGAAGAAAAGTATACGCGACGCAACAAGGCATAAGGAGAATGAGAAGCTGAAATCCAATTAAAAATTAAGAATTACGATTTGGCTATATTGTGATTTGGTGACCTACCTATCGATTTATAAATTTTGAGATTTGGTTTTTTTATAGGTGCTGTTTTTTGCATAAATTTTAGGGGAAATATTGGGTAAAAAAGGCTGAATTTTTAATAAAAAAAGGGTGATTTTTGGAGGTGTAAATTTAGGGGTGTTTTTCGGAAAGGCCTGTTAATGCTGGAAAGTTAAAAATATTATTTGAAACTGGTCGTGTCCAGAGTCGTCACGGCCTTGTCCAGAGTTTGCACGGCCTTGTCCAGAGTATGCACTACCTTGTCCAGAGTTGACACTACCTTGTCCAGAGTTGTCATGGTGGTCTGGAAAATGAAAATATCGTTTTCCAGAGGTGTCGTTTTCCAATTCCAGAGGTGTCGTTTCCGGATTCCAGAGAATTTTGCCATTTTCCAGAAAGTTCACGGGGGTTTCCAGAGGTTGAAAATAGGCTCCCAGAAAAGTCAGAAAGGTTCCCATAAATTTTAGCTGGGTTCGCACAAAATGGAGGTGCATTTCTACAAAAGTTAGGGAGGTTCGCGCAAAAGTTAGGGAGGTTCCCATGAAAATTAGATGCGTTCCCACAAAAGTTAGGAGGGTTCCCACAAAAGTTAGATGCATGTCTCGTCCTAAAAAAAGTTGACAGATTTTTATTAAATCCTGATATACGTTTA
>CAYRBL010000363.1:0-3863 GCA_964422385.1 uncultured Bacteroides sp. | reverse complement strand
AGCCTACACTACTAATCTTTGATGAACCTTTCAGTGGTTTTGATCCTATCAATGTAAATCTTTTAAAGGAAGAAATTCTTAATTTAAGAGATAATGGTGCTACCATTATTTTCTCTACTCATAATATGTCGTCTGTTGAGGAGCTTTGCGATAATATTGCATTAATAAATAAATCAAATAAGATACTTGATGGCAAAGTTCATGAGATTAAGAATACCTATAAAGCTAATATATTTGAAATAGGTTATACAGGCCTGGATGAGAACATTGCTTCTATACTTCCTAGTGGTTTTGACATCATAAAACAAAACCACAAAAATGGAATCAAGCATGCTGAGATTAAAATTCCACTTACTTCTACCTCTAATTATCTATTGAATAGTTTGCTTCCACACATTTCTATTGCTTATTTTTCGGAGATACTTCCTACGATGAATGACATCTTTATTCAGAAAGTAAATGAACAGAACACTCTTATTAATACTCAAAAAATATAAGGCATGAAGAAGATTCTTTTAATAATAAAGCGTGAGTATTTGAGTCGTGTTAAGAAGAAATCATTTATTATAATGACTATTCTTGGTCCTGTTTTGATGGCTTCTATTTGGATTATTCCTTTCTTTATTGCCACCATGAGCGACGAAAAGAAAGTGGTAGCAGTGGTAGACGAAACAGGTATTTTCCACGATAAGTTTCAAACAACAGATAAGATATTTTTTGTTTACCAATACGATTTAGATAAGGCAAAAGAGGACTTAAAGACGAATAAATTTACAGCGGTTCTTTATGTTCAAAAGCCTTCGTATGCTATCCCTACAGATGCGGTTTTGTTGTATTCAGATAAGTCGCCGGGGATGGTTACCCAGAGTTATATTTCGAATGCAATGCAGACGATTCTTAAGAATAATCTGTTGGTGAATGCTCATAATATAGCTAAGGAAGATTATGATTTGATAAATCGCACCAATATTAAACTTAACACCGAAGACATTCGCACAGGAGAAAAAAGTTATACAGAGATTAAGACAGGTTTAGGTATCTTCTCAGGAATACTTATATACTTCTTTATTTTTATGTTTGGAGCTCAGGTTATGCGTGGCGTTATCGAAGAAAAGACAAGCCGAATTGTTGAGGTTATTATTTCCTCAGTAAAGCCCTTTCAGTTGATGATGGGAAAGATTGTGGGTGTAGCAATGGTTGGACTTACTCAGTTTGCGTTGTGGGTAATTCTTACGTTGGCAATCGTAACTACACTACAGGCGAGCCTTCCTAATGTTTTTAAAGGAAACAAAACTGAACAAGCTTTTACTGCCGGTCAAAAGCTTCCTTCAGCTGATCAGATACAATTGCAGAAGTTACAAAAAGAAGAAATCACACAAGTTATTCAAGGATTATTTTCTATTAATTATGTTGCGATGATTGGTGCTTTCTTATTTTACTTTTTAGGAGGCTACTTATTATATGCTTCTTTATTTGCTGCAATAGGTTCTGCTGTTGATAACGAAGCCGACACGCAACAGTTTATGATGCCAATTACGATTCCTTTATTGTTTTCAATTATCATGGCGCAGTTTGTAATCAACAATCCCGATGGGCCAGTTGCATTCTGGCTATCCATTATCCCATTAACTTCACCTATAATAATGATGGTAAGGATACCTTTTGGCGTTCCTATGATACAAGTTATACTATCAATGTCATTATTGGTGATAGGTTTTATAGGCAGCACTTGGTTAGCAGGTAAGATATATCGCACCGGAATATTAATGTATGGAAAGAAAGTAAGCTATGCTGAGGTTTGGAAATGGATAAGATACAAAGGATAAAAATAAGAGTGCCTAAAGTACTTAAAGTGCCTAAAATGCCTAAAGTTGAAAAACAAATTTGAATTAATAATAAAATAAATGCTTGCCTTACTCCCTCTCCTCTTAGGAGAGGGTCGGGGTGAGGTTAAAAAGAATATATGTCAAGAATATTAATAATAGACGACGAAAAAAGTATTCGCAATACTTTAAAAGAAATACTGGCGTACGAAAAGTATGATGTAGATGATGCTGCCGATGGTAGAATTGGCATTGAGCTTGCTACAAATAATAAGTATGATGTTATTCTTTGCGACATAAAAATGCCGGGTATGGATGGCATTGAAGTTCTGGAGAAGTTAATGGAGTTTACCGATACTCCTATTGTTATGATTTCCGGACACGGCAATATCGATACTGCTGTTGAAGCCATCAAAAAGGGTGCTTATGATTATATAGCCAAGCCTTTAGATTTAAATCGTCTGTTGGTTACGGTTCGCAATGCTATGGATAAAGCTGTTTTGGTTGCCGAAACAAAGATATTAAAGCGTAAAGTTAGCAAGGCTTATACAATGGTTGGCGAATCCGAAGCTATTAATAATGTTAAGAACATAATCGAACGTGTGGCTCCCACTGATGCCAGAGTTTTAATAACTGGTGGCAACGGTACGGGAAAGGAACTTGTTGCACGTTGGCTTCACGAAAAAAGTAACAGAGCTCAAGGTCCTTTTGTTGAAGTTAACTGTGCTGCTATTCCTTCGGAGCTTATTGAAAGCGAATTATTCGGGCACGAAAAGGGTTCTTTTACTTCGGCTATCAAGCAACGTAAGGGTGATTTCGAACAGGCTACAGGTGGTACTCTTTTCCTTGACGAGATTGGCGATATGAGTCTTTCTGCGCAAGCTAAAGTATTAAGGGCTTTGCAGGAAAGTAAGATTACACGTGTAGGTGGCGAGAAAGATATTACTGTTGATGTGCGCGTAATTGCTGCTACTAATAAGAACCTTAAGGAGGAGATTGCAAGAAATAACTTTCGCGAAGACCTTTACCATCGTTTGAGTGTTATCGTTATTAATGTTCCCGCTTTGAACGAAAGGGCTGACGATATTCCTTTGCTTGCCGAGTATTTTATTACTGATATCTGCCAAAACCAGGGCCGACCTGCTTTACAGATTACTGAAGATGCCTTAGCTGAGCTAAAGAAAATTGAATGGACAGGTAATATCCGTGAACTTCGCAATGTTATGGAACGCTTAACTATCCTTTGCGATAACGTTATTGATGGGAAAGATGTTATTAAGTATGCGCAACCGTTAAAGATGTAAAATGGAAAGAGGCTTTTAGCTGTTTAGGAGTTTAGACTATTAGGAAGATATTAAACCTAAGTCCGTATGTATGGGTTTAGGTTTTTTTGTTTATAAAAAGATCTATTTGGTAATGATTTTTACAATTAAAAGTCCAATTAGTATAATCAATCCAAAAAAAAGAAAGAATTTAAGACCTTTTATCCATATCTTTTGCTTTATGGTCTCATCTCTTTTACATGAATCTGAAATTAATTTAATGAATTCATAAGAATTCTTATATTCTTTTATTTTTATTTGAACAACATCGCCATTATTTAAACTAATTAATATTCCCTTTCTTGTATTCCAAGTTAGCTGTTCTTCAAATTCTAAATATTTTATTAATGAAAGTTCTGTTTCATATTTCTTAAATAAGAATGGGTTTTTGATAATAATATTATCATTATTAATTTCAATTAATTTAACACTAATTAGTACAATATAAAGGTTACCAATTCCTAACCAAAGAAAAACTGACCCAATAATAAACCCCATTAAGTCTACATTAGGAATAGAAATTTTGAATATTACTATACTAAAAACAATGAGACCAATATTTTGAATTAATGAGAGAAATATGAGTATTATAAATCTTATAGAGTATTGTGTTTTCATTTTTACTTTGATGTTAATTTCCTTTTAATATTATTCAAAATCCTCTGCAAACTTACGATTATATTTTATTTAAAAGTCATTTTTATAATTTTTTTATCTA
>CAYRBL010000362.1:0-3880 GCA_964422385.1 uncultured Bacteroides sp. | reverse complement strand
AAAAATTTACAAATTTACTGTTTTTATTTTAGACACAGTTTCATGAATACCCTCACATCATGCCAACTGAAAGGTTGGCTATGTATAATGTTGTTATGAAAAATAATTATGTCAGAACAGCCTCTATTAGTAAATATTGTTTTGGTATTATATATTTAGTTGATAATATTAAGATGAATAATTATAAGCATAATTTGATGATGATACAAAAACTTTGCAAAAATTAAGAAAAGCAAAAGAAGTATTATGAAAGGCTTTATTGTATTATAAGTGTAGGTTTTCTTTTATAAAAAGAAACAAATCTGAAGCTGTTAAATTCTCTGTTTTTATAGTAAAATGTGCTTTTGAATAATAAATTTCTCTTGATTCTAAGTGTTGTTCAATATATTGTTCAAACTCCTCATTACTTTTATCTTTAACTAATGGACGTTTCTTTTTAGTGGATTTTAATCGGGAGATAACCGATTTGTAATGTAACTTTAAATAAACAGAAGTAGCATTTGCATTTATAAGCTCCATATTGTCGAAAAAACAAGGAGTTCCACCACCAGTCGACACTACAATGTCATCGTTTTCGAAAGATGATATTAGTAATTTATGTTCTAGTTCCCTAAATTTATCTTCACCATATCTTTCAAAAAAGTCATTAATAGTAATCTTATATTTCTCTTCAAAAGCATGGTCTATATCTAAAAATTTATATTTTAATTTAGTTGCCAAAGCCTTACCTAACGTGCTTTTCCCCGAAGACATATATCCGATTAAGTAAATACGCATACTAAATTGTTTAAATGTAAAGTTTTATTTCCACCTATTTCTTAACCTTGTTTTCTTTTTGTTGTTCATCCCAGAGTTGCGTGGATCCATTTTTTTTCCTTTAGCTTTATCCCAATTATCACTGTTGCTACCCGTTGAGAAGTTCAAGTCGAATTTGTAACCCAAGCCTATCGACATAAAACCCATACCTTCGAGTTTAGTGTAAGTCGATTTGTAAGCGTCCAACTTATCAGTATTCACATACTTTAAAGATGTTTCAAAGGTGAAGAAAAACTTCCGGTCCATGTTATACTTTACCCCCAATCCCATTGCGACCATTCCCTCTGTTGTATATTTAAACAAACCGCTTTTCGAACTGTTATAGCCTTCATAAAACAATGGTTTTCCAGTAACCATTGAATAGCTTTCGGCTCTTAACTTTGTTAAACCGAGTCCCATAAAAGCATAGTATTTGAACCTTGATTTTTCGGGTAAGCTAAATATGGCATCAATGAAATTGAAAGTTAAATCCATTTCCGAAGTATAAACCTTGCCTGTAAAAGCTACTTTAATATTATCATTAGAGCCAGATAGATTACCATAAGATAAATGACCTCTTACTGACCATAATCTGTTAACTTGTTTGGACAAAGTAATGCTCGACATAAATTCTTTGTTGTCCCAGTAAAAACTACTTAATGGAGAGTTGTTGTAAATACGGTTATGATTATCACTTGCATCACCAAAATAATAATCTAAGCCAAGTTCCCCACTAATTGCCCAATCTTTGGACCAAAGGAAACTTTCTTGGGAGTATAACTTTGTTGTTGGAATTAAAATAGTACAAAAAATAACAATCAGTAGCTTATTGCAGTATTTCATTAAATGTTTGATGATATTGGTTTGCTTTATTAATTTAAGTTAGTAATTATTTAGGTTAAGATAACATTATTTTAACGTAAATATTGTATAAAAGTTTACTTATTTTAAAAAAATATTTTACTTAAAGTCCGAAGGCTTCGAAAAAGCTGTATCACTTATAAAATCGGTATCACTAAGCGTTTGTAAAAATGATTTTAATTGCTGCTTTTGAATATTCGTAAGCTGCACACCACCAGCATTTGCATGATGCATTAGCACACTAATGTTTGGTGATAATATTACGCCTTCGCTATAAAAGTTGAGTACTTCATCAATAGTTTTAAACCTTCCATCGTGCATATATGGTGCAGTATACATAATATTGCGTAGGGTAGGAGCACGATACGAACCTTTGTCAATTGGATTTTGGGTTACCTGGAAATGATCCCGGCTATCATTATAAATAATATCCTTACCATTATTGTAAAATAAATTGGTAGTAAACAATGGATTCCCAGCACCACCATGACAATGAAAACAGTCAGCACCATTCTCTGATACAAACAAAGTATAACCTGCAAACTCATCATTAGTAAGATTCGTTTCGCCTCTTAAATACTTATCAAATTTAGAATTTGCAGATATTAATGTACGAACAAACTGTGCAATTGCTTTACTTATCCGGTCAATATTTACTTCGTCAGTACCAAAAGCAGCTTTAAACATTGGAGGATACATCGTAATCGACTTAATCATATTTACAGTTTTCTCAATTGTACCATGTATTTCGTGAGGAGCAGTTATTGCCATCCATACAACTGATTCGATATTGGTATAATTGTAAGGCTGCTGAGTTGGAACACCATAAGCAGTATTTCCAAGAGAAGTATTATTCTTATTTATTAAACCACTCCAAAAATAACCATTGTTATTAAACACAAGATTAAGCATCGGGAGCATGTGATGAGGAGTGGGAATGCCAGTTAAACCAAAAGTGGCGCCATCAATAAAATGCGTATTGTTGATTCCCGCTTCAAAAGAATTAGCTTGAATATGACACGTATAACAACTCATTAAAGAGTCAGTTTGCGTTCTCCCTGACAACCGACCATCATAAAATAAATACCTACCAAGTTTAATTCCTTCAACAGTCATTGGATTATCAGCAGGAATATTTAATAGGGTAGGGAAGTACTTTGGGATTTTTATTGAATAAGGAGTTGCATGAAAAGAAGTATCATTCGTAACAGGAACTTTATCTTTATTACAGCTGGTAAAAGCTATAAAAAGTATAAAACCGATTAATCTAATGTTTCTTTTCATTTAATTTTGTAACTATTTAATAAGTGCGTCAAATAATATTTCAGCTGGGTGCAAAGCATCTCTGTCAGTTCCGTCTTTTATTTGACAGCGACAACTTGTGCCTAAAGCTGCAATTATAGTTTCTTCAGCTGTGTTTCTAATTGTAGGGAATAATACTAATTCACCAACTTTCATTGAAAGATCGTAATGTTCTTTTTCGTAACCAAACGAGCCAGCCATACCACAACATCCAGAAGGTATTTCGGTGACTGAATAGTTTTCGGGGAAAGATAATACTTTTTTTGTGGGTGCTGTTGATGCTATAGATTTCTGTTGACAGTGTCCATGTAGTTTTATAGCTTTTTTATCTTTCGTAAAACTATCTTTACTAATCTTTCCTTTGTCAATTTCTGAAGCTAAAAATTCATCTAATAATAGCGCGTTAGAGGCAAGTTTAACTGCTGTTGCTTTTAAATCTTTGCCTACTAAATCTGGATATTCATCTCTGAATGCAAGTATCGCTGATGGTTCTATACCTATTAAAGGTGAGTCTTTTGTAATAATATCTTTTAATAAAATAGTGTTTTGTATTGCTATTCTCTTAGCTGTTCTTAATAATCCTTTTGATAAAAAAGTTCTTCCGCTTACTAAATGTTTTGGTATGATGACTTCATAACCTAATTTATTTAATAAACGAATAGCTTTAATACCTACTTCAGATTCATTATAATTGGTAAATTCATCTGCAAAAAGATATACTTTGCCATTAGGATAAGTCTTAGATTCATTATTATTATCATACCATTTTCTTAATGTAACTTTTGATAATAAAGGAATACTTCTTTTTTGCGCAAAGCCTAATATTGACTTAGCTATTGAAGAAGTAAAACCATTACTTATAAAGAAATTAGTAAAGATCGGAAGAGCGTCGTGTAGGGAAAGAGTGTTCAGAGCCGTGTAG
>CAYRBL010000361.1:0-3880 GCA_964422385.1 uncultured Bacteroides sp. | reverse complement strand
TAGAGTTTAAGTCAAAAAAGGGAATCTGTTTATTCAGTTTCCCTTTTTTGTTTTCTATTCTAATTGAAATTTTGTTTTATAATAAGCATATCTTTACAAAAAATATCTAAAAATTTGTCAGTTATATATTGAGGAGTTAGTATATTTTCTTCTTCAATCTCCATTATGAAAACTGAAATATGATTTGAATTTTTTTTGACCTCCAATAGGATTTTAAAAATACTAATTGAGTGTTTAAAATTACCTTTAGATTTCTTTTTTTATCCTTTAGGTCTGATTTCTTTTTTTACTATTATTAAAACACAAGTAAAAATCTAACATTGACGGTAATTGATTTGCAAAAAGGGTATTTAAAAATAATAGAATCTAATTGATTTAAATATTTATTCATTATATTGAATATTTGTTTCGTTTTATAAAAACATTTATATGTTCTGGAGCATCATTTATTCATTATTTTTTTCATAAAATAAACAATTTGAATTCTTTTAACTGTAGTTATCTTTCTTCTTCACATTTATATTTAATCCCGATTTTCGGTTATAAATATAAAAATCATTATCATAAAAATAAAAATCATTAATAAAGTAATTTATTAACAAGAACTGCAAATGCAGTTGCAGAAAAAACTCAACTTATTTTAAAAGGCCCAGGGTCTTAAGTTTTGTAAATAAATCTTGTTTCTTTATAGGTTTAGCTAGATAAGCATCGCAACCCGCCTCTAAAGCCATTTTTTCGTCGCTACTCATTGCATAAGCTGTAAGTGCAATAATTGGGAGCTCATTTCTAAATGATTTTATTTCGTGTGTGGCTTCTAATCCATTCATCACAGGCATTTTTATATCCATAATTACAAATGAAATATCTGGATGTTCTCTGCAAAAATCAACAGCTTCCTTCCCATTAACTGCATGAATTATTTGAGAGCTTACTTTTTTCAAGATTGTCTCAAAAAACATAAAATTAATTTCATCGTCTTCGGCAACCAAAACAACAGGAAGTTTATTTAAATTATACTCTATATTTATTTTAGTTGTCGCTCCTGATTTCTCTGAATTTATACTAGCAGGGTGAATAAACGTAAAAGTTGCACCAGCACCTTTTACAGAATCTAAAACGATAGACCCACCTAAAAGAACAGAAAACCCACTTGCAACTGAAAGCCCTAAACCGCTACCGTCGTGGCCTCTGGTGTCGGAAATGTTCTCTTGCATAAAATTCTCAAATATCTTTTTCTGAGCCTCTTTTTCGATGCCAACTCCTGTGTCTTTAACAAAAATATTGAATTTGTTATTCTCTATTGTATAGCCTAATGTTATACTACCTACCGAAGTGAATTTTATTGCGTTATCAATTATATTAGATAATATCTTTCTGAATAATTTCATGTCGGTGTTCACGGTAACCGCTTCACTGTTTTCGGGAACTTCAACGTTAATAGATAATTTTTTGACATCACAAATACTTTGATATTTATATTTAAGTTCAAAAAGCTCCTCATTGAGGTTTAAAACAGTATGACAAACTTCAATATTATGCGACATTATCATTGCAATATCCAAATAATCAGATACTGTATTAAGCAACCTATCGCTCGAAGCTTGTAACAATGGATAGTATTCATGCTTTTCCTCTTCAGTTACATTTGGGTCGATAAGCACACTATTTAAGCCAATAATGCCATTTAAAGGAGTTCGAATTTCGTGCGAAATATTTTGAATAAATGCAGATTTTAGTCTGTCACTTGCTTCTGCTTTATCTTTTTCGATAATTAAATCTTTATTGATCAATTCGAGTTCAGAAGTCCTTTCTTTAACTTTTTCTTCTAAGATAATATTTGAATTTTCGAGTTGAACCAATAAATCGTCACTACGCTGTTTTTCTATTTCCAGTTTCTCTTTTTGGAGTTCAATTTTTACTTTTACTTTGCGAATTTTTTTATACTGTTGGAATCCCAAAAAAGTAACTCCAAGAACTATTAAAAAGCCAATAATAAAAATATATTTAATTCGCTTTTGCTTATTTAATTCTATTTGATAAATAATATCATTTTTTTCTTTTTCATATTTCATTTGTATTTGGGCAATACTTTTAGTTTTTTCAATATTATAAATAGAATCCCTAACTGCAATAAAACTTTTATAATTATCGAAAGCTCCTTTTGTATCACCTAATAGAAGCTGAATATTACTTAATAGTTTGTAATTCCCACTTAGACCTCTAAGATTTCCAAATTCTTTTTCAATTACAATTGCACTATCGACATACATTTTTGCTTTTTGCAATGCCAGATTTTTATTACCTAAAAAAAGAGCATTCAAGAGTGTTTTGTTAGAATCAGTAGCAATTGTAAGGTAGGTATCTCCAATATTGCCCAACACAGGGCCTAAATTATTTATACTTCCAAAATCTTTATATGTATTGCAGGCTTTAAAGTAATAATCGAGCGCTTTTGAATAAACATTAAGCTTGTTATAAACGTTGCCAATATTAAAAAAGCTTGAAGCAACTCCAAATTGATCGTTTAATTCTTCAAAAATCTTTAAGGTTTTTAAATAATATTCCAAAGCTTTTGGAAAGTTATTCTGGTACCAATACACAAGTCCGATGTTACCTATATTATATGCTATACCATTTTTTAGTTTTAACTCTTCAAATATTTTTAATGCTTTAAAATAATATTCTAGGGCTTTATTAAAGTCATCCTGATGTAAATAAACTATACCAATATTTGTAAAATCTGTTGCAATTCCTTTTTTATAAGCTTGCTCCTCGTGTTTTTTTAGTGCTTTAAAATAATATTCTAAGGCTTTGGGATAGTCCGATTTACTATCAAAATTCATCCCAATGCAATTATTTATATTAGCAGTTAAACTATTAAAATTGATTTTTTCGGCTAATTCCAAAGCTAGCAATCCATATTTAATCCCTTCTTCAGGATTTATTTCAACATATGAGTCACTCAAATCATACAAAAGTTTGGCTTTGTTGGTGTCTTCTTTTGACTGTTTTAATTGGCGAAGCAAGGAATCAATTCGTGCTTGACCCTGTATTTGGGCATTAGCTGGGACGGCGAATACTAAAAAAAGCAATAAAATTAGTATCTGAATTAACTTTGTATTTTTCATATTGTATAGTTTTGAAAACAAAATAATTTTAACTGACAAATGTACTAAAAAATTTAGATTACAAAACAAAATTTACATTTTTTTTGAATTAAATTAAAATACTATCCCACTTTTTCTTCCAAAGATTTAAATCCTCTTCCTAAAATTTCATTTGCATTAATAACTGTCAAAAATGCTTTCGGATCAATTTCGCGAATATATTCTTTTAGCATTTCCAATTCGCGACGGTTCAAAACGGTGTAGATAATCTTTTTGTCAATACCATTATACATACCTGTACCATCAATTGTAGTGCCCCCTCTATTGATATCAATTAATATTTTTTGCTTTATCTCTTCATGTTTGTCTGAAACAATAAAAAGCGTTTTATCATAACTCAAGCCATGTAATACAACATCAACAGTTTTGCCTAATATGAAAATTACAACCCAAGAATAGAGTGGGATTTTCCAATCGCCAAAAGCTATAATACTTGTAATTACAATTGTCGAATCAACGATCATCATCGATTGACCTAATGGCATCTTTGTGTATTTAGAAGCAATCATAGCTATTACATCCGAACCGCCACTTGTAGCTTTTGCTTTAAATATTAATCCAACTCCAATTCCAATTACTAAACCTCCAAAAATACCCGATAATAATACATCTTGAGATAATTTTAAAGGGTCGGATCCAAAAAAGTAAGTTAGTAAATCGACAAATATGGAAGTTAATACAAATCCTGCCACTGTTTTTGTTCCAAATCGTGG
>CAYRBL010000360.1:0-3886 GCA_964422385.1 uncultured Bacteroides sp. | reverse complement strand
CCCTAAATGGGAGGGAGTAAAGACAAGTGAGAATGATTATTTTTCTTTCGTAATTCGTAATTCGTAATTCGTAATTTTTAATTCATAATTCGTAATTCGTAATTCGTAATTGACTTAAAAGTGTATCCTTTTTCCAAAAAGTATTCAATAACTCTCGGCAGTGCATACAACATTCGTTCCTGCGATTTCACACTGTCGTGAAACACTATAATCGAACCATCTTTCGTATTCTTAAGTACATTTTGCAAACACTGTTCACCCGAAATTTCTTTCTTAAAATCATAACTCATCACCGACCATAAAATAATCTTATACTCTTTTCGTAGCCTTAAAAGTTGCCCCAAACTAATCTTACCATAAGGCGGACGAAAAAGATTTGTATTAAAAAACTCTTTACATTTATTTATATTATCCACATAAGCATTGGTGGAAGTTTTCCAACCCTTAAGATGATTAAAAGTATGATTGCCGATGCTGTGCCCTTCGTCCACTACCCGCTTAAAAGTGTCGGGATGCTTAAAAACATTATCGCCAACACAAAAAAAGCTGGCTTTTATGTTATATTTCTTCAAAATATCGAGCACCAAAGGCGTAACTTCGGGCTGCGGACCATCGTCGAAAGTCAAATAAATACTTTTATTTCCTTCCGGCATGTTCCAAACAATACTTTTTCGAGTAAGTTTGCTTAATATGTAAGGCGATCTTATAAAATACAAAGTGCTGATATTTTAATAACTAATTTGAATTTCTTGTTGTCGTAAACCATAGTGTACTAATAAAAGTTCAAAATTAAGAAAAATTATTAAATAAATATTACTCTAGGCAACCTTTTATATGAAATCTTTGTCTATCTTTGTACAAATTTTATATTAATGAAGAATAGTAAGATTTTTTTACGGGTACTCATACTTTTTATCACGTTTGCATTTGTTGCAAATGCTTATTCTGGCAATAAAGAACGAAGGATTAATCCTAATTCTGATCCCAATTATAAGCAATATAATAACAGCTTAAAAGGTGTTGGGTTTATAGAAAACAAAGGACAATTTTGCGACGACAAAGGCAATCTTGTGCCATTTGTTATGTTTAAAGTACAAGAAAATGGAATGGATCTTTATGTTACCAATAAAGGTTTAACCCTTTTACTTAAGCATAAAAATGAGGAAACAAAAACTCAACCAGCAGATGATAATACCCCTCCGGTATTAGAAAATCCAACATATAAAGCCATCAGACTTGATATGGATTTAAGTGGAGCTTCTATTTTAAAAGAAAACATAGTTGCCGAACAATCTTCAGTTCCCGAAGGTATTAATTATTTCCTGGCACATTGTCCACAAGGCATTATGGGAGTGAGAGCTTATAATAAGATAACCATTAAAGAGGTATACCCGGGCATCGACTGGATATTGTATGACAATGCCGAAAGAGGGTTGAAATCTGAGTTCTTAGTGCATCCAAATGCCAATCCTGACTTGATAAAAATGGATTGGAAAGGTTTGGAAAAACTTTCTACAGATGCTAAGAAAACAACGTTAAACCTTCAAACAATAATGGGAGTTATCAAAGAAGGCGAAATCGTATCCTATCAGGATGGTAGCAAAGAAATACCTACCACTTACAAAATAAACGACAACTCAGTAGGCTTTGATGTGAAAAGCTATGATAAAACAAAAACACTATTAATCGACCCTCCTATGAAATTGTGGTGGGCAATTACCTACGGCGGTAGTAGTGCCGATTATATCTATTCTTTATGTGTTGATAATGCAAATAATTTAGTTGGAACAGGTTTTACTGAGTCTGCCGACTTTCCTACTTTCTCTTCAGGTACTACTTATTCTCAAACATGGACAGTTGCTGTTGGTAACAGAGATATTTCTGTTGTTAAATTTAGCAATGTTGGCCAGCGTTTATGGGTTACATTTTATGGAGGTTCGGTGTTAGATGAAGGTCACTCGGTAGCAACTGATGCAAGTAATAATATTTTTATAACTGGTATTACAACTTCAACAACTAATTTCCCTTTACAATCTTTAGCTGGAGCATACAATCAGGCAGCAATTGCATCACAATTACAAGCCGATGGTTTTATGATAAAGTTTAATCCTAATGGCGCAAGATTATGGGCTACCTATTTTGGTGGAGCACAATACGACCAGCCATTATCTTTAGCATTTGATGGAACTACTGGATTGTTTATGGCAATGAATACCTATTCCGTTACAGGTGCGGCTTTTCCTGCCTTACCTATAGTTACTCCTCCTGGAGCTTTTTCTTATGCTTATGTAGCTGGATCGGGTGCCGATTTATATTTAACTAAATTCAATACCAATACTTGTGCTTTAACATGGAGTACTTATTATGGAGGTAGTAGTACCGACAATTGTCTTTCGATAAGTTGTAATAATGCTGGAGATCTACTTTGTACTGGTTATACAAGTTCTGCAAACTTCCCAACTTATAAGCCTGTTGGTTCTACAATGTATATGAAAGCTGCTACTACACCTGCTCCTGGTACTGCTTACTATGATGCTATAATATTGAAGTTTTCAAATGCAGGAGCTCTTTTATGGAGTACATGCTTTGGAGGAACACAAAATAATATTAAAGAAATGGGGATGGGTATAGGTTCTGATAACTATGGCAACACTATCGTTGCAGGAACTACAGAAGACAATACATATCTAACAATGGCAACACCTTTAGAATATAAAAAGTCAACATGCGATAGTGCTGACCTTTTTATTGCAAAGTTCAATTCGTTAAATGAACTAACCTGGAGTACTCTATATGGAGGAACAAGCCCTGATAACTTTGCTAATTATTTTGGTGAGAGCTATCCTTGCGACCATATTCTTACTGTAGAAGGCAATGGGTTTATATATATGAATGCTATTACAAAATCAAAAAGTCTACATTATTATCCATCTAATCGCAACTGTTATTTCTTACAAGATTCCCTAAAAGGGCCTACAGATATGTTGTTGGTAGGATTTACGCCAGATAATAAATTAGAGTGGTCTACTTGTCTTGGTGGTTTTTCTAATGATAGAGGTTATAGTATAGTTCACGACCAAGCAGGTAGTATATTTATCTCTGGCTTTACCGAAAATTTGGTAGCAGGTAATTATATCTTAACAGTTAATCCAGGAACTCCATCATATTTTCCTGCAGTTCTAGGACAGGATGCTTATATTGCTAAATTTAAAGTTATAGATACTGTTTATTTTAGTTTTGGAACTGATTCATTGATTTGCCCATGGAGAACAGTACATCTTCAAGCTCCAGCAGGATTGGCTGCTTGGGAAACTTATAAATGGACTCCTTATGCATCTACTTTAAATAATATTACAGCTTCCAATGCCGGTGTTTATACTTGCATAGCTTTCGACTCTGTAACTTGTATTGCAAATAAAGGTGTGATAACAATTATTGATACTATAGTAACACAAACGCTTAACAGCGATTCCTTAATTTGCCCAGGAAAACCAGCAGTATTAAGAGCGCCTCCAGGAATGATATCTTATACTTGGACATTAAATGGAGCACCTACAGGACCTCCTTTTTCAACTTTATCGGTGACTGTACCCGGTAAATATGTTTGTAGTATGAAAGATTCCGTTAGATGTTATCAAGCTACAATAGTTGTTCACGATACAACTTATTATTCTCCCTTAGGTTTGGATTCAATCTTATGCCCAGGTAAAGTAATTACGCTTACAGGGCAAGCTAATCAAACAAGTTATACTTGGACAGAAACAAATCCAACAGGTGGTCCTTGGGCTACTCCATCTATTCAAGTTTCTACTGCTGGCACCTATACAGTGCATTCCCATGATTCAGTTCGTTGCTATGCAGGAACTATTCATGTTATTAATTCGGT
>CAYRBL010000359.1:1206-3893 GCA_964422385.1 uncultured Bacteroides sp. | reverse complement strand
TGCTGTAATTCCTCTTTATAGCTTTCAGGAGAATAAGTTCCTGCTAAGTTTAAACGAGCATTAATATTAGGTAATAAATTTATCATTTCAACTGCACCTCTCACATTAAAGATACCTCCAACATAACAAACTTCTTCTTTCTTTTCAGACCAATTTGAAGGAATATTAAACTCAGAA
Source organism: uncultured Bacteroides sp. (assembly GCA_964422385.1). Taxonomy (GTDB): domain Bacteria; phylum Bacteroidota; class Bacteroidia; order Bacteroidales; family JACABE01; genus JBAXLO01. The sequence goes on along the minus strand of CAYRBL010000359.1, from coordinate 3,716 downwards.
AGGGACGGATAATTGCAAATACTAATAGCGTTTGGATTTACCTTTTTATAGCGATTTTCAATAACAGGAGTTGCCCCAATGATGCCAGTAAGCTTTGAAGCATAATAGTCCTCCAGCTTTTCGACAACAAATGAAATGATTTTTCTAAGATAAACAGGTATGTAATGCTTGCTCAATATCTGTCTTGGCAAATCTTCGTGCGCATCATAGATTACAATCTTTCCCTTCTTTCGCAACTTAACTCCATAAGGCAATAGCTCAGGGTCGTGAAAATGATATATGTCTGCATTTACATTCAAAGCTGCTTTGTAAACAGCTTTTCTTGTAGTAAAAAACCTTGAGAAACGTGAAGAAGTATCTGCTTTTACAGAAACAAAGTTAACACCCTGCTCTTTTGTATTTAATTTGCCTGTCGAAACCAAATACACATCATAATTAGCAGCAGCAATTGCTAAACATTCCTTAAAAAAGATACGAATATCCTTCTCGGGATGTACCGATGTAAAATGACAAACTTTAATTGGTGCCGACATTATATATTTTCTCCCATATTGCAATGTTAAATAATCTCCATAACGTTCTATTGTTTATCCCACTTAATTCTTTATTCAAATAAGGAGCAAGTATAGCTGACGCTTTTATTTCTTTATAAAAAGTTTCTTTATCGGATAGCCAAACATTCTCCGGAGCTTCAAATCCGAACTTATTTGTACGCCAACTTATCTCTTTCGGTAGTTCTTTTTCTACTGCTTTGCGCAAAATATATTTAGTCCAGCCATTATTTATCTTAAACTGTATTGGTAAAGACAATGACAACTCAACCATACGATAATCCAGGAATGGCAGACGTGCTTCCACAGCATGATGCATCGAATTTCTGTCTTCATATTTTAATAAATGGGGCAACTGCGTTTGAGTAACCTCTAGTTTTTGCAATTGAAAAGGATTGCTATAAGCTGCTGCACTTATTTTATAAGTATTAAAATCAGCAAGAGCTAATAATTCTTTATTAAGAAACGAAAAACGCTTACGTGTAACTGTTTCCCTTATCTTTGGATTGCTAAAATAGAACATATATTGCAGCAATTGTTTCTTCGTTAGCCTTGAATTGTTTCCAGAATTAAGAAATGCAGGGAATTTATTTAATAAAGATAAGCCCGAAATATAAGCCGGATAATATCTTTCATAACCAAAAAGAGTTTCATCACCACCCTGCCCATCAAGCATAACTTTACAACCCAAACGAGCCGCTTCTTGCATTACATAATACTGCATAAATATCGAAGGACTTCCAAAAGGCTCTTCCTGAACCTTAATCACCTCTTTTAATCCATTAATAAAATCGGAATTCGAAGGTGTAACAACTCTCCAATCTAGACCTTTTGCCTTAGAAACAATTTCCGCGAAAGCGGTTTCATCATTATTTTTATCAGACGACTTTGCGGTGATGGCTGTAAACTTCCCTTCATTACTTTTATGATAAAGTTCGGAGGCAATTGACGCTACATACGAACTATCCAAGCCACCACTAAGGCAAGTACCAACTTTAACATCAGAACGTAATCTAAGATTAATAGAACTACTAAATAAATCTACGAAAGTATTTAAAGCATCACTTTCAGAAATGTTATGATAGTCGGAATTGTCTTTTAATTCGTAATATCTTTGTGTTTTTATCTGATGATTTTGCAAATCGTAGACTAAATAATGTGATGCTTTCAGCTTATTTATTACATCAAAAAAACAATCATCCCGATGCTCTTCCATCCCTAGAACAAGATAGTCGGCAAGCACCTGCATATTGGCTTTTGGTTTTACACCTGCCTCCAGCAACTGACTTATTTCGGAACCAAACACCCATTTATTACCCAAATCAGCATAATAAAAAGGCTTTATACCGAATCTATCGCGGGAACAAAATAAAATATTCTTCTTTTTATCATACAAAGCAAACGACCACATACCATTAAACTTGGGCAAACAATCAAAACCCCACTCTAAATAAGCAGCAATTAGAACTTCGGAATCAGTATGCGTATTAAAAAGATATCCTTTATTAACTAATTCTTTTTTAATCTCAATATAATTATAAATCTCACCATTAAAAACCAAAATATAATCATTATTATAAATTAATGGTTGGTGAGCTTGCTCGCTAAGGTCGATAATTGAAAGGCGACGATGCCCAAGCGCCAGATTATTTTCCAAAAAATAACCACTGGCATCAGGTCCACGATGTGCTATAACATCAGTAATACTGACTATATCAGCCCTATTAACTTCTTGATTCGATTTATTAATTATACCAGAAATGCCGCACATGTGATTTATTTAATTTTCGGCAAATATACAAAAAATATAGCTATCTGCTATTGTTGAATATTTATATGTTCTGTTAAAACATTATAAAATGGTCGAAGTATAGCTATTCATTGCCTTTTCTTAACTATGATTAGAGCAAGCATAACTATGATTGGAGCAAGCATAACTATGACTGTTGAAGTCATATT
>CAYRBL010000359.1:0-1106 GCA_964422385.1 uncultured Bacteroides sp. | reverse complement strand
GAGCAAGCATAACTATGATTGGAGCAAGCATAACTATGACTGTTGAAGTCATATTTGGGAGAATTGTAATGCCTTATTTTAAAACTCGTTACAGAGGTTTATTTTTTCATATTTTAATGACATTTATTTTTATTATCATTTTAATGTATTCTTTTTGTAAAATAAGTTCATTATAAACGATAATTTCCCTACTTTTGTAGTGTTTTAATTTAATAATTTTATAAAGAATTTTATGAAAAACTCAAGAATCAAAATCATCCTTTTAGCAGTACTTTTTATAGGTATTAATAGTAAAAGCTTTTCGCAACAAAAACCAGAGATTAAAGAAAACGAGCAGAAAATGCAATGGTTTTCGGATGCCAAACTTGGTATTTTCATCCACTGGGGTGTTTATGCTGTAAAAGGCACTTCGGAGTCCTGGGCTTTTCATAACAAACATATTCTGCATAAAGATTATATGGCACAAATTAATGGCTTTACTGCTAGTAAATATAATCCTGAATATTGGGCTGAATTGATTAAAAAAACAGGTGCAAGATATTGCGTTATCACTACCAAACATCACGATGGTGTGGCCTTGTATGATACAAAAATGAATAAAATGAGTATCCCTCAAAAGTCGCCTGCTAAGCGCGATGTGCTTACTCCTTTTTATAATGCTTTGCGCAAAAACAATATTAAAGTAGGAAGTTATTATTCGCTTATCGATTGGTCGTATCCTGATTACCCAGGCTTCCTGAGAGATTCTTCAAGATATGATGCAAAAAAAGATACCATTAGATGGAATAAATTCCTTAACTTTTGTCATGGGCAAATTAAAGAAGTTACTACCCAATTTAATCCAGATTTAATCTGGTTTGATGGCGACTGGGAACATTCGGCAGAGGAATGGAGAGCATCATATATCCGTAAAATGATTTTGGATAACAATCCAAATTGCATTATCAATGGCCGTTTGCAAGGCTATGGCGATTATGATACTCCTGAGCAAAACTTCCCTGTTACACGTCCAAATCTTAAACATTGGGAGCTTTGTATGACCACAAACGAATCGTGGTTGGATAATATCCCCACGATTCGTTTGTGGTCATACAAAGCTCCCAATG
>CAYRBL010000358.1:0-3916 GCA_964422385.1 uncultured Bacteroides sp. | reverse complement strand
AATTTAGTATTTACTTTAATGCAATTTTAGCTTTCATTCTTATCATGAAGCAATAGGTTAATAGCATCATTTAATGAACCTGCACGGATTATTTGTTTGGTATTTACAAAGAAAATCTCATCAGCATTCTCAATAGTATTTAATCTATGAGCAATAATTACTAATGTAGTTGATTTAGCAAGCTTTTGCAAAACTTCTTCCAATAATTGCTCGGTAAGTGTATCAATATTAGCTGTAGCTTCATCCAAAATAAGTAACTCAGGCTTGCGAAGTACTGCACGCATAAAGGCTATCAATTGCTTTTGTCCTAAACTAATTCCATCACCAGTGCTCTGAATAGGAGTTTCCAATCCCTGATCAAAGCGTTTTAAGATATTATCCAAACCTGCATTGCTTATAATTTCTGTTAATTGTGCATTGCTAAAATCTTTATAATCGCTGTTCCCATATAAAATATTATCACGAACAGTACCCGAAAATAAGAATGGTTCTTGAAGAATAAAACCTATTTTCCTACTTCTTTCCTCATGATCGTAAGAACGAATATCTTTATTATCTAATAATATTGTACCTTTATTAGCATCATAAAGACGCGCAATTAAAGAAGCAGTTGTAGTTTTACCACCTCCTGTAGGTCCTACAAAAGCATAGGTTTTTCCCTTTTCTAAATCAAAACTTACTTTATGCAAGACTTCTTTTCCGTTAGGATATTTAAAAGTAACATCCTTGAAAGATAAATAAGCCGTACTTTGCTCACATTTTACATCTTCTATAACTTTTAAATTACTTTCTAAAGATAAAATATGTGATATTCTATCCCAACCTGCCATTGCCACCTGAAAGTTTGCCCACAATGCTGCAAGCTGACGCAAAGGATGATAGAAATTATTCACATAAGAAATAAAACTTATAAGCAAACCAATCGTAAAGTACCCTTTTATGATAAGAAATATACCAAAAGCAAGAACTATCAACTGTCCCAAATTAGCTGCCAGGGTATAAATAGGCATAAAAACAGTGTTAGCAATCCCCGATTTAATAGAGTTAGTATAATTTTGTTTGTTGGCTATTTCGAAGCGTTTACGGAAATAATCGCTACGATCGAAAGCAATAATAACTTTGAAATTAGCAAGGCTTTCCTGTATTTCGGCACTCAAAAAGCCTGTACTTTTCATACTTTCGGCATTACGTTTCTTCACCCATGGCGAAAGAATTTTAGTAATAATCCACACAATTATTGCAGGTGTTAATGCAGCCAATCCCACCCAAAGATTAATACTCAACAAAAATATTCCAGCACCTATCATAGTGATAATGCTACCTATAAACTGCATCAACGATTGCGAAAAGAACTGATTTACCTTATCGGTATCATTATTAATTCGCGAAATAAGATCTCCAACTTTATTCTGATTAAAGAAGTCAACTGGTAGTTCCTGCAATTTATTAAACAAAGCATTACGTAAACTATACAACATCCTTTGCCCTATTCCACCCATCATCAACATCTGAGCATAATTAACAAAGAATGCAACAATGTAAAGTCCAAGTATGATGCCCGAAAACAGCAGCACTCCACTGTATTGCTTGGTTTGAATATAGGTATCAATTGTATGGCCTACAAGATATGGACCAAGCAAACTAAGTATAGCATTGATAACAATAGCACCAAAAGCCATAATAAAATTACGGCGTTCTTTACCAATAAGTGCTATTAATTTCTTTAGAGAAACAAATATCGATACTTTTTTCTCCTCTTGTTCCTGATTCTGGCTTAAATTATAGTTCATAATGGTGGGTACTTCTTTGGGAGTTATTAATTTGAGCATATTCAGGAGAGCTTTCTTTCAATTCTTGATGAGTGCCCGTAGCAATCACTTCGCCTTCCATCAATAATATTATTTGTTGGAAATTCTTTATGGAAGAAATCTTTTGTGTTACCGAAATCAATGTTAAATCAGGATAATTTGCATACAGATTGCATATAATTTTATTTTCTGTTTTATGATCTACTCTTGCTGTAAAATCATCTAATAGAAGTATCTTAGGATTTATTGCTAAAGCTCGTGCAAGCATAATCCTTTGCTTTTGTCCTCCCGAAAGACTAGTGCCCCTTTCGGAAACAATAGTATCTAACTTATCTGGTAAGGAATCAATAAAGTCAGTAAGTTCAGCAGTTGCAATAGCCTTATCTAATGATTCATTCGTAACTGAATCGTTAAACGCTATGTTTTCTCTTAAACTCATATTAAAAATAACACTATCTTGAAAAACAAAACCTATCTGACTGTGAAATATATCCCTGGTATATTCTTTAATATCTATATCATCAAATTTAATAGTACCCGAATCAGGTGGAATAAGATTCTTCAATAAGTACAACAACTGACTCTTACCAGCTGCAGTTGGCCCAATAATAGCAGTATGACTTCCTGCTTTTACTTTAAAAGAAACATTTTTAAGGATAGGTTTCTTATCATAAAACAAAGAAACATTATCCAACACAATATCACCTTTTATTTTAGTGTTAATTGTACCTTTATCTTGTGTTTCGGGAGCCTCCAAAACATCATATATTCTTTGATACGACGCCGAAGCCTGCGCAATAATATTACTCATAAAACCTATCATAAGTATAGGGAATATCAATAGAAATAAATAAGAATTAAAGGCAGCTAAATCGCCAAGCGACATTTTGCCAACAACCACATAATGCCCGCCAAGAGCTAGAATCGTGACTATTGCAAGGTTGGCAACAAACATAATAACCGGAATAAGTGTTGCAAACATCCGAAGGATAGAAAGCCCCAGATCACGGGATTCCATATTAGTCTCTAAAAACTTCATACTCTCGGGTTGCTGCGAATTAAGTACTCTAATCAATGCCGAACCAATTATACTTTCGTTAATTACTTTGTTAAGCATATCAATTATTTCTCTAGCTTTTTTAAATAAAACCCTTACCTTGCGAAGTACAATAAAAAAAGTGCCACCAATAATCGGTACAATCGAAATTACTGCTAACGCAAGTTTCCAATTAATTGTAATAAGCAGAAAACAAGTGCCTATTATAACAAATATAGATGAAATAATGATAACAAAAGCCTGGGAAACGAACATTTTTATAGAATCAATATCCGATGTAAGATTTGTAAGTAGTTTCGAAGGATTCGACTTTATAATATATGTATAACTTTGGCGTGAAATCTTTTCCGATAATTTAGTACGAAAATCTTTAGCTACACGCTCCGAAGCATAAGTTTGGATTATATTTTGTAGATAGGTAAAAACAAATATTGCAATAGCTGCTCCCAGGAATTCAATGATAACAATTTTTATATCAAATTGCTTAGCTGAAAAAGCATCTATACTACGTCCAATAATCTTAGGTATCAACAAATTTACAGCATTACTCAATAAAGCCATAATGATTAAAAAAACAATCATAGCTGAGTATGGCTTTAGGATACTAAAGATATTTGGCTTGTCGGGTCTACTGCTTTTGTGCTTATTTTTAGCTTCTTTCATATACATATATGTATAAACAAATTATTTTGCAAAGGTATTCTAAATAACAGAATAAAATTTCTTAAAAATCGGTAAAAAGAGGAGTTGCTCCGGTAAACGAAATCTGTCATGTAATTAAATTCTTTTGATGTGATTTTTATGTTTAAACGACATGAAAACAATTCAAGCTTTAATAATAACATTACATCTTAAAAAGTGCTAGAAACAACTCCACAATAGACTTTTACAAGTACAGGACGCTTTAATACACTTTCAGGATGCTATAAAACATTTTCAAGTCGACTTAATTCACTTTCTGATCTCATAATTCACTTTCAAGTCACAATAATTCTCTTTCAGGATGCAATAATATACTTTCAAATCGACATAATACTCTTTCAGGTGCATC
>CAYRBL010000357.1:0-3943 GCA_964422385.1 uncultured Bacteroides sp. | reverse complement strand
AAAATTAAAAAAATATTATGTAACCCAATATCCATAAATATAAAGTATCTTTGTAAAAAAATAAAGACATGGCAGATTTTGTCGGTAAATACATAAATCCATTTACAGATTATGGCTTTAAAAAGTTGTTTGGTGAAGAAATTAATAAGGAATTATTAATCGATTTTCTCAACTGTATTCTTAAAGAAGAAAAGGTAAAAGATCTCCAATATTTGCGTTCCGAGCAATTAGGTTCGCACCTATTGGACAGGAAAGCAATTTTCGATTTATATTGTGAAAACGAAAAAGGCGAAAAGTTCATAGTGGAAATGCAAAAGTCGAAGCAGAACTTTTTTAAAGATCGTAACGTGTATTATTCAAGTTTTCCTATTCAACAGCAGGCTTTGAGGGGTGATTGGAACTTCGAATTAAAGGCAATTTATACCATAGGCATCCTCGATTTTGTGTTTGACGAAAACAAAAATAATGAAGACTATTACCATTGGGAAGTGAAATTGATGGATGTAAAAACCAAGAAAGTTTTTTACGATAAGCTTACCTATATTTATTTGGAAATGCCTAAATTTAATAAAAGTTTGGATGCATTGGAAAGCAAATTCGACAAATGGCTTTACATTCTCAAAAACTTACCTCTTTTGCATAATTATCCACAAAAACTTCAGGATAAAATATTCGATAAATTATTTAAAATGGCAGAAATTGCCAAATTTACACCAGAGGATAAGGATAATTATGATGAAAGTTTGAAGGTTTATAGAGATTTGAAAAATGTTACAGACACTGCCTACGATGATGGGGTGAAAATAGGGAAAAAACAAGGAGAATTAAAAGGTAAAATTGAAGGAAAAGACGAAAGATCGAAGGAAATTGCCAAAAGTTTATTTCAAATGGACATGCCAATTGATAAAATAAGCGAAATAACTGGTCTAAAAAAGGATGAATTGCTAAGAATAAAGGATGAAATTTAATAGTATTTACATCCTTAAGTCGGTAATTATTATAAAAAGATATCCACAATTATAATAAAACATCTATTTAGAAATATTCAAATTCTTCTTGATATCGGCTGCCAACTGCTCAACTCTTGGCTTAACATAATTGAAAAACTTGAAATAGCCACTGCAAAGATAATTGTGGCCAGGCTCCCCATCGGGCGAACTTATGAAACGATTTTTAGGACACTCGCCATTACAATACTCCAGCACTGCACATTGCTTGCAATAATTTGTTAGATTATTCTTCTTATCGGCATTAAATTTTAGCTGCGGCAACGAATACACATAACGCGTAAGATGATTGTCCATAATGTTGCCCAATTTGTACTCGGGATACACATAGTGGTCGCAGGAATACACACTACCATCGTGTTCCATCACCATGCAACTGGGGCAATCGGGCTTGAAAACACACACAGGATTGTCCAAACCGATGGCAGCATACACAGCCGACTCGAAAGTGTAAATCCAGGTACGACCAATGTCGGTTTTGTACCATTCATCGAAAATTCTGCAAAGGAAATTACCAAAATCGTCAGGATCCACCGACCAATCTGTAGCAATTGAAGCATCAAATCCAGGCTTTGCTTCCTTGCTACCCAACAACGGCAATTCATTTTTACTAATATATTGAGCCGATATTTGGGTAAATGCATTGGGATTGGCAACGGGGATAAATTGCATCCTCTTCGATTTCACTTTGTCTCTCAAAAACCGATAAACTGCCATTGGGTGCTTGGCATTTTCCCTGTTTACGGTAGTCAGAGTATTAAATTCTATACCATATTTATGAAGAAGATTAACTGCATTCATCACTTTGTCAAAAGAACCCTCGTCGTTGGAATAGCAACGATAATAATCGTGCAAATGTTGAGGGCCATCTATACTTAAACCCACAAGAAAATTATTTTTCTTTAAGAATTTGCACCAATCTTCGTTCAAAAGGGTACCATTTGTCTGCAAATCGTTATCGCATTTTATGTTCGGATTACCCCATTTCTCCTGATATTTTAAAACTTTCTCAAAAAAAGCTATCCCTAATAAAGTCGGCTCACCACCTTGCCACGAAAAAATAACATTGCCTGCGCCGTGCCCTTCAATATATTGCTTAATAAAACGCTCGAGAACCTCATCGCTAATCTTTACAGGTTTATCATAAATAAAATTTTCTTTACTTAAATAATAACAATAACTACAATCGAGATTGCAGGTACTCCCAAAAGGTTTTACCATCACATGAAACTGTGGAATGTGCTTATCGTTAGCTTTGTCTGTAGTCATTTTTTTATTTAATAAAAGAAATATAAGTTTACAAAAGTAACAAAGATTATTTATTAAAGAAACATTAAAAAACAAAGTAAAAATAAAAAGATCCGAAATAATACTTAAAGTAGTTGTATAAACGTTACAAATGGCAATAAAAAAATTTGTACTTTTGCACTCAATATTTAAATAAAAAACATGGTTGCTGTACCGGGAAAACTATTGTCAGGAATAAACTATCCTTCAGACCTTAAAAAACTAAAGGTCGACGAGCTTCCAATTCTTTGCGAAGAGTTGAGAAGGTTTATTATTGATGTCATTTCACACAATCCTGGGCATCTTAGTGCCAGTCTTGGCACTGTTGAGATGGCTGTTGCGCTCCATTATGTATACAATACCCCCGACGACAAACTTATTTGGGATGTTGGACATCAGGCCTATCCCCACAAAATACTTACAGGACGTAAAGATGTTTTCCAAACCCTTAGAACTTATAAAGGTATTAGTGGTTTTCCAAAAATGAGCGAAAGCGAATACGATGCTTTTGGCGTTGGGCATTCCTCAACATCCATCTCAGCAGCATTGGGAATGGCCGTTGCATCGGCTTTAAAAAAAGAAAACAAGCGTCAGCATATTGCAGTAATCGGTGATGGCTCGATGACTGCCGGAATGGCTTTCGAAGCCCTTAACCACGCTGGCGTTGCCAAGTCGAATATATTAGTAATCCTAAATGATAATGGGATTGCAATTGATAAAAATGTTGGGGCACTGAGCGAGTATTTAACCCGCATCACGACCTCCAAATCGTACAATAGATTAAAGGATAAAGTTTGGAAATTGCTTGGAGGAGGAAGTTCTCATGGTAAAAATTCACGAGCACTTGTTCGACAACTAGGTCGTGCTGTTAAAACAACACTCGTTACCAAGAGTAATTTCTTCGAATCTTTAAACTTTAGATATTTTGGCCCTATTGATGGTCACGACGTTGAAAACTTAGTTATGGTTTTGCAACATTTGGTAAATATTCCTGGTCCAAAACTATTGCATGTTATCACTAAAAAAGGAAAAGGTTTAGAAAAAGCCGAACAAGATCCTACCAAATATCATGCTCCAGGTACTTTTGATAGCAAAACTGGTGAAATAATTCAATCGACATGTAAAGATAGATTAGCACCAAAATACCAAACCGTTTTTGGCAGAACAATTATCGAACTTGCCGAAAAAAATGATAAAATAATTGGTGTTACACCAGCTATGCCTAGCGGTTGTTCCCTAAATTTGATGATGGAAAAGATGCCTACACGTGCTTTCGATGTGGGTATTGCTGAACAACATGCTGTAACTTTCTCGGCCGGAATGGCAGTGCAGGGAATGATTCCTTTTTGCAATATTTATTCTTCCTTTATGCAGCGTGCCTACGACCAGGTGATACATGATGTGGCACTACAAAACCTGCATGTCGTTTTTTGTTTGGATAGAGGAGGCATTGTTGGTGAAGATGGTGCAACTCATCATGGCGCTTATGATCTTGCTTTTTTCAGGAGTATTCCCAACCTTACAATTGCATCGCCTTTGAATGAAATTGAGCTTCGCAATATGATGTATACTGCTCAGCTGGATGGCATGGGAACTTTTGTAATCAGATATCCTCGTGGCCGTGGTGTAAATCCTGATTGGAAAGCTCC
>CAYRBL010000356.1:1868-3985 GCA_964422385.1 uncultured Bacteroides sp. | reverse complement strand
AAAATGGGGTGTGAAAAAGGAAGATTCAGGGGTGTTTTTTGGAATTATTTTAGCAAAGAAAATGTAAAAAAATAGATGGTTGTTTTTGCAGATTCCTCATTTCGCTTCGCTCCATTCGGAATGACATTTGTTGTTGGGGTTTGGAAGAGAAAAGTGCGGCGAAGCCGCACTTTTCTCCACTAAAAAAACAGATATGTTGTCATCCCGAACGAAGCGAGGGATCTCAATAAATAACATCTTATCATTATTAAAATAAAAATCATTGAAAAAATAAAGAAAGCTACAATGCTACCTTTTTACGGCTTTAATATTTATCTCAAAATGCTTTTTAGGCTTTTCATTTATTTTTAAAACAGAGGTTTCCAGGTCTTCATTAATATAAACTGCGCACAAAGTATTCGACACATGGTATATTCTATTTAATTTTCCAATAGGCGTAGCGTCGAGTATGCCCGCCATCACACTCCATCTTACAGTTTCGGGCTCCAATGCATAATCGTGCCAAACAATAATGCCATTTTCATCCTTCAAAAGCTTTCTGGCTATATCGGTATCATCACTAACAGCGTCGTAATGATGGTCGCCATCTATAAAAACCATATCATATTTGCCATAATGCGCTTCGAAATTATAGGTATGCGAATCCCCAAACAAATGCGTGACATTTTTCTTTTCTTTTGAGAAAAAACGATGCATATTTACGTAATCTTCCGAACAACCACGCTGTTTTAAATCCTCGTCCGAGAGATTTAAAGTTGTGCAATTGTCGACAACATCGGCAATATTGGCAACACTTTCGCCGCGCCAGGTGCCTATTTCGAAATAATCCTTTACATTATATTTTACGGCAAGCGCTTTAAGCAATGCAATGTCGATGGGTAAAGTTGCGCCATCAAGATATGCATATTTCTCAACATTTACATTAAAATCGGGAAACAATGTAGTGATATCCACAACAGCCAAGGGATTTTTATGCCCATAAACTAAATGAATATGCTCTTTCCAATTAATTTCTTCGTCAATTATAGCGTTCAGCAGATAGGGTCTTTTTAGCAGCAGCCCTATTGCTTTTATAGCTTTCTTTATTTTTTTATACATGTTTAGATTTATTAGTAAAAGTATGTATGAGTGTATTTGTGTATGATTTTATGTCTTTTAAATTTGGCAAAAGCGCAAATAAATTGATGCCGCTATCCTTACGGAAATAATAAAAAGCAACTGCAGATGTCACGATATACGAACAACTGGAAACAATGGCAGCTCCATAAGTCCCATATTTAGGAACAATCCAAAAACCGAAAGTTAAGGTTATTATCAATCCGAAAAAAGCTGCAATTGTGTTAATATAATATCTGCCGGTTCCCGAAAAATAATGCATCGTTAAAAGTGCAATATTGTAAATCAACACGCCCGGAGCAAGGCAGAGCATTATCGTGTTGATACTGCCGAACTCTTTGGTGTAAATGAAAGAATAAAACGACGAAGGCAGCAAAATCATCGGGATAATTGCAATAAAAGTTATCAGAATACTTATTTTGGTAAGATTTATGGTTAGTTGCTGTGAGTATTTCCAGTCGTTGGTGTTCGAAATTTTAGAATATTGTACCATGGCCATGCTCCCGCTCACCAGCCAGATAGCCTCGGTTAGCGAAACTCCGTTAGAATATATTCCCAAACTTTTTTCGCCCTGATATGCGTTGAGCAAATAATAACTTATCCTAAAATTCAAGAACTGGATTACATGCCCAAGTTGATTGTAGAAACCAAAATTGAACATAGTTTTTAGCACTTCTTTAAATTCTAAAAATTTGAAGTTGAAAAAATGAATTAAATCTGTTTTTATTAAAATAAAACTTGCTAAAAAACTTATGATATAAGCAAAATATAAAGCATAAATATAAATAATGACATCCGTATTTTTAAAAATAAAAATAAAAATTAGCAAACTAACAATGCTAACCACCGGCTGAATAAAATTTATTATGTTAGATGAATTCACTTTCTCTTTGCCCAATAATATATTTGAATTGATGGCGCCAAAAGAATTGATAACCGAAAGTACGCAGATGTGAATGATGAAATCGGGCTGCACCAGACAAGTTATTTTTAGTATAAAA
>CAYRBL010000356.1:0-1768 GCA_964422385.1 uncultured Bacteroides sp. | reverse complement strand
ATTGAGAATGTATTTAGAACTTTATTTAGCAAATCAGTTTAATATTTCTTGATATAAATTATAATAGGATTTCCCAACGTTTTCGTAACTATATTTAGCAGAATATGCAGCTAAATAGTGCGCATCATAATCCGAATAATGAGAAATCATCGAAGTCATTGCCTCCAACAATGCATTTTCATCATTTGGTTTGATAATTATGCCGTATTCATTTGTCAATTCCGAAGAAATACCACCCGCATCTGTAGCTATTATTGGCAAGCCACAAGCCAAAGCCTCTGCCAGCACCACCGAAAAAGATTCGTAATTACTAAACATCAAAAAGCAGTCGGAATTTTGCATAATTTCTGCAATTTCTTCTTGTTTTTTTTCTTTTTCAAAATAAATAAACGAATTCAACAGATTTAATTCCATAGTTTTTTTAACAAACGAAGAATTATCACCATCACCAACGATTATTAGTTCGAAATTAGTATACGTTCTAGCTAATTTCGAAACTACATTTATAATTCCGCTTATATTTTTCTGTGCATCGTCCAGCGACGATACATGGAGGAAGCGAATTTTATTATTTTTAGCTTTATTTATTTTAGGTTTAAAAAGATTTACATCAACTACATTCGGTATCACTTTATAATTCCCCAATAAATCATAAGAAAGCATTGCATTTTTTAAATCCTCCGAAACAGGAACTACAAATCTGGCATTTTTAATAACTTTTTCAGCTATAAATTTATTAAATCTACTAATTTTAGAAGGATCGTTGGGCAAATAACCTGTCCAATGTTCGGTAATAATATATTTTAAATGGAATTTAAATTTAAAATAAAGAGCAATCAATCCGGTTGGGAAAACAATATTGGCATGAACCATATCCTGCTTTCCGAAAGTATTTACAATATATCGATAGCCGATAATGTAAGCTTTAATATACAGAAATATCTTTTGAATACTCGTAAAAGGAATTATCCTGAAGAAATCTTTTTTGATATACACCTTAACTACATTAATATTATCAGTAGTTTCATTTATTAAATCATATTTTTTATCAATCAGATTGGCATCAAAAGCAATATGCAGCACATTTACATTACAATATGCAGCAATAGCTTTGGCGTGTTTCTCAACAAAATTGCCCAGATTAGGGTTAATTCTGTCGGGGTACCAAGCCGAGATATATAATATGTTACGTTTTTTAGTATCCATAATGGATTTAATATATAAGCTGTATAACGAATTAATCTGTTTTTATTTTATAAATATAAAAACAAATAAATATGCAGCAAAGGTAATATAATTTCGATAAAATTGGCTAAAATAAAGAAGTAATTCGATTATCTATAAAATATGTTTTAATTATACCGGCAAAATTTGTACTTTTGCAAAATAAAATTAGCCCAGGTGGTGAAATTGGCAGACACGCCACTTTGAGGGGGTGGTATTCGAAAGGATGTGCAAGTTCGAGTCTTGTTCTGGGCACCAAAAAGTACATATAATCCGCCCGAATGGCGGAATTGGTAGACGCGCTAGTTTCAGGGACTAGTATTCGCAAGGATGTGCAGGTTCGAGTCCTGTTTCGGGTACAACAGAAAAAACAAACCCTCTGTAATTCATAATATTATAGAGGGTTATTTTTGAAAGGGTACAACAGAGGGTACAAATGAAATATTTTAAAAGTATATTTGTATGAAAATTATTCTTACTAATAGAAATAAAAAAGGAGTTGTTATTTAATAAAAACCTTGTTGCAGTCTTGTTGTAATTGTTC
>CAYRBL010000355.1:1770-4026 GCA_964422385.1 uncultured Bacteroides sp. | reverse complement strand
TCATTTATATGTGCCGATATCATCGAAGATTCATATCTCGAATGTATACCACTTTGATTAGTCATAGCTCCATCATAATTTTGTGTAATATGCAAAGGCATGTGTCCGTCACCTACATAATGTCCTAAATCGGCTGAAGTAAGCATCGCTTTATTCCAGTTCTGACGTTGAAAACATGCTACTAAAGTATCAAAAGTAGTTTTTGTAGCATAAGGCAATATACCTTTACTTATTACATAGCTTTGCCCATGTTTTGCAACAATAGAATCCCAGGTTTGTGGAATACGATGATACATATTAAAGTCAGCATAAGCATCTATATCTATAAAATGTTTTGGAGCTTCGTTAGGATCAGTAGATTTACGATCGTCAGCATCCGAAGCATGGCTTTGTAAAGAGGTAGCCCAAGTTACAAACTGGCTCATCTCTTGATTAAAAAATAAAGTTGTATTGTAGTTAATCTTCTTATGCCCGGTAGAACCCCAACTTATCAATAAGACTGAGATAAAAAGTGCTGCTATCGTAAATGTGAGTTGCTTTTTCATATATATAATGAGATTTATAGTGCAAAATTACGCAATATATTTGTATTTCAATACAAAAAAATGCTTAATGATATGTTAAAATGACTTTACATTAAATTAATACTAAAAATTTATGTTAATACTATTTCTTTTATCACTTCTGCATTCACGTGTTTGTTGAGGTTTTTAACCAAGCTTTCTTTTGCATAAGTTAATTCATTTCTCAAAGCAGCTGAATCTACTTTTACATAAAGTATCTTTCTTTTTATATGCAAATCTAAGGTGTGTCGCTGTATCATCGAGCCCACTATCGTTTCCCATGAGTTAATCAGCTTCGATTCGTTTATTCTATCTTTCATACCGTATGCGTTCAGCAGCATTTCGATAGCTTCTTTAAGTGTAAGTTCGTTACTAATTCTTCTCATTATTTATTTTCTTTAGCTGTGCCAGCATTTATTGTAAAAATTTTATGTGGTATCTCTGCGTTCTCAAATATTTTTGCTATCCTATCGGGGAGTGTATCTGTTATAAACACCTGCCCGAACTTATCGCTTCCAGCTAATTTTATCAGTTGTTCCACTCTCGAATTATCTAATTTATCGAAGATGTCATCCAGAAGTAATATCGGTTTAAAGCTTTTTATATTTCGTGTAAATTCAAATTGCGCAAGCTTCATTGCCACCACAAATGATTTCTGTTGCCCTTGTGAACCAAATTTCTTTATAGGAAATCCACCAATCTTAAGTTCCAAATCATCTTTATGTACACCACATGTTGTGTATTGCAGCATGCGGTCACGTTTTAGGTTTTTTACAAAAAGATCTGATAATTTATTTTCATTTAACTGAGATATATATTCAATAGAAACCTTTTCTTTGCCACCCGAAATATAGGTAAAGTATTCTTGAAAAAGTGGGAGGAAATCTTCCAAAAAGGTCTTCCTTTTTTGATATATATTCTCTGCATGTTTGCACAAATGCGCATTCCACAATTCTAACGAATCAGCATCAAATGGGATTTTATCAGCAAAACGTTTTAATAAAATATTACGCTGTACCAAAGCTTTATTATAATTCAAAAGATCGTCAAGATAGATCCTATCAAATTGCGATATAAGCCCATCAATATATTTCCTTCTTAATTCACTTCCATCATTAATCAAATCCCTGTCGTAAGGCGAAACCATTACCAGCGGAATTAATCCAATATGATCGGCTAATTTATCGTATTCTTTTTTATTAATCTTGAATAATTTTCGTTGATTACGCTTTTGTACACAACTTATAACATCCGTTTTAGCATCTGTTTTTTCATAATGCCCATGTATAGCAAAAAAATCTTCATCATGTCGTATGTTCTGCGAATCTATTGGATTAAAATAGCTTTTGCAAAAAGAAAGATAGTAGATAGCATCCATCAAATTGGTTTTACCTTCGCCATTATCGCCCACAAAGCAATTAATCTTCTCCGAAAACTCTAAATCAGTTTCAGTATAGTTTTTAAAATTTGATAAGGTCAGTTTTTTTAGAAACATATATTATATTTTAGATAGTTCCGCAGCCACTTCTTCCATCAACCACTTTGGGGTGGAAGTAGCGCCACAAACACCTACATTTTTTACACCATTAAACCACTCAGTTTTTAAATCCTGAGTTCCCGAAATAAGATACGAATGTGTATTTACCGACTTACAAATATCAAATAATATCATCCCATTCGAACTCTTTTTTCC
>CAYRBL010000355.1:0-1670 GCA_964422385.1 uncultured Bacteroides sp. | reverse complement strand
ACCACTTCGGCATGTCCTTTCTTACCATAAATAAGCACTTGTCCGCCTATGCTCTGCATTTCATCAAAAGCCTTACGGATTCTTTCTTGCAACTTCAACACAATTTTACATGAAGCATCTACCAAAGTAATATTATTTTCCAAAGCTATTTTGTAAGTTTTAGGAGGTTCACCATGCGCTCTTATTAGTACTTTACAATCTTTAAGTTGTTTAAATTGTTCCTGATTTATTATCTCAAGTCCCATCTTCTTAAGGCGTGCTACTTCCATTTCGTTGTGCACAATATCGCCCAAACAATATAAATGTTTACTTTCGCTCAGCTCTTTTTCGGCAGTTTCAATGGCATGCACCACTCCAAAGCAAAAGCCCGAAACTTTATCAATAGTAACATTCATTTTTTGTATTTCTTTAAATTTAATTTATAAAACAATTATAAATAGGTATAGCGTTAAAACACATCTTTTATTATATGCTCTTTTGCATTAAACGTAAATTTATCGCCTACTTTTAGCCCTTTTATTACCTGATAAAACGGAACTTTTATTGAAATTGGAAAGTAAATATCATCACCTAAATGTATTTTTGTAGTACTTATCGAAACAAATAACTTCTGTTCGTCAGTAATCACAATTGCTCCAAAGCCTATTTCAGTAACTGTTTTATTAATATCTATTCTTTTCAGAACAGTTTGTTCCTCCATCGCTTTCTCTAATTGTTGCCCATACATATCGCGCTTTCGCAAAAGTTGCATCCTATACGAATCGTATCTATCCTTGGGTTGCCCATATTCGTTGGCGCTATCCTGTGTTTCTAACATCAACGATTTTAGGTTCTCAATAATACTATTAACTTGTGTATAGCAATCATCGAGCAGTTTCTTTTTAATATCTTGTTTTTCCATTTTTTTTTGAATAATATGAAAAATATTTGTTGTAATTTTACCAAAAAATAAATTCAGTACAAATATACGAAATAAAAATGGATTACAATAAAAACTATTTTATAAAAGAAGCAATTAATTTAGCCGATCAAAATATAATCACTACTCCAAATGGTCCTTTCGGAGCTATTATTGTTAAGGATGGAGTAATTGTGGGGCGAGCAGCCAACTCTGTAGTTTCTACCAACGACCCTACTGCCCATGCCGAAGTGAATGCGATACGTGATGCCTGCAAAAATTTGAATACTTTTCAATTGGACGATTGCGATATATATACCAGTTGCCAGCCATGCCCTATGTGCTTAGGTGCAATATATTGGGCGCATATTAAAAATATTTATTATGCCTGTGATAAAAAAGATGCAGCAGAAGCAGGTTTCGACGATGCTTTTATTTATGAAGAATTTAGTTTAGATATCGATAAAAGAACCATCCCTGCCATACAAATAAATCAAGCAGAAGCACAAAAAGTTTTTATAAAATGGATAGAAAAACAAGACAAAATAGAATATTAAAATAAAAAAAGTACTTAAAGTTTGAAGTTTGGAATGCCTAAAGTTGAGAAATATTATCTCACCACAGTTACATTACCAGATTTTTTTATCTGTTCATTTGTATCTTTAATTGTGCCTTTTACTAAATAAACATACACTCCATTTGGAACAGTTTCTCCTTTAAAAGTCCCAAGATCGGAAGAGCGTCGTGTAGGGAAAGAGTGTTCAGAGCCGTG
>CAYRBL010000354.1:0-4037 GCA_964422385.1 uncultured Bacteroides sp. | reverse complement strand
TTTTAATATAGCCTTATTATCTAATCGTTATACAAATTTATGTTTATTTTTAAAATAGAATGTGAGTTGTTATTATTAATTGAAATGTTAAAAACTGTTAAACGACGAATTATTATTCTCTTTTATGATGCCCATGTGAAAAATAAAGACTACCATTGCAGAATAGAAAAACGATACTGTTTTTCTTAAAAAAAAATAATTTTGAACAGCATATATCAATTTAATCTTTTCTTGTTTCAGGTGCTTTACATGCACATTGTTCATCGAGCTCACCATGATACGCAATGCATTAATATCGTTTAGATTTTAAGCAACAATATTTCTATTTATTTATCTATCCGTTATTATTTTTATTAAATTTTCTTTGTCGGAAGACATAAGTTAATTTTTCTTTATTTATTTTCAGAAATCCGAGTAAAATCGAAAAAATTAAAAAGCAATACAATGAATATATATCATGCTACAACAGCTGAAAGAAGAATGGTTTCTCATATTGAATCCAAAATAAATAATTATTTTAAAATTCCAGAAAACAGATGTTTGGATTTTGGAATATTCCATCGCAACAGTTATGGAGTAGCGCCTTATACAGCAGCTGATCAGATAATGGTGGACAGGGTTAGTCCTCCAATAGAAAGTCTAAGACTTGCAATTGTTGCTAAAAACTCAAATTTGGGTGTAGTAACAGTTGATGTAAGTATGCTTGAAGAAAAATGGGGCGAATTGTCTTTTATTTTCGAACAAATTTCACCAATCATCAAACTTGCGTATCCAGGAGATCTTATTACTTTTAAATATTTATATATTGACGATAGAGATGCTTTAAAAAAAGGTTCTCAAGAAGAAAAAGTAACTCTATTGGATGGTTGGAAAGTTAGATTAGCCGAAAAAACATTAGTTCCCACAGCATTAACCATCGTTAGTACGTGGGTAGGGCAGTATAAAGCTTTGTTGGCATTAAAATCAGGAAAAAAAGATAATGTTGAAGAAAATCGCGATTCTATCGACGACATTATCGACCAATTGTTTGATGCTATTCGTCAAAATTATGGAGATTTATATCGTATTAATTCAAAAGATATCCGTCCATTGTTACGCAAATTTGATACTAATTTACTTAAGCATAATGCATCGGATTCAAGCAAATTAAAAGTAAACGAATTTTTATTAGATATATTAGCAGGCCAAACAGCAACAGCTGATTATGATGCTATAACTCCAAAAAGTATCATAGTAGCCGATAACAGAAAAAATGCTTTTCCAGCAATTATTTTCTTATCAATACTTGCACCTGGAGCAGTGCCGGATTTTGCGGTAACAGTGCCCGAATTTACACTAATGAATATTAAAGCACCCTTAATCGGACCTAAATATCCTAAGAAAATTAATGGGAAATTTGTAGACCCATTAGGAGTAGGAATCATAAAAATTACTGTAAAAAAGGCTAAATAAAATCAATCTTATAATTTCCCGAAAACCAAAGAATATGTTAAAGAAAATACCAACAGATATCGAAGCGTTTAATAAATTTATAAACACTACAGATGATCGCCAAAAAACGTATCATGAATCATTAATTCCCAAATTTACTAAAGAAGGTAAATTTGATTATACTGATGCAGTGAAAAAAATTGACGACAAACCTAGATGGGAAGCCTGGGAATGGACCAAAGAAGAAAGTGCCCATTGGTCGGATTTTAGGATTGAAAATGATAAGCTTTATGCAGAAGTTAAGAATCCAGATAATACTAATAAGAGTAAAAGTGAAAACGCACTTTACAAAAACATAAATTTATGTGTAGATTATGATAAAAAGCATAAACTAATTGAAAGAATTTTCTTAGGGATGAGTAGTTACGGAATAGATAGAGAGTTATTTGGTATACAGCAGGATTTGCTGGAATATGATACTCCATTGCGAAAAATTTCAATTAAGTATGAAAAACAAATGCCATTATCTGATTTCGAGAAAAAGCTTATAGATAAATATGTTGCCATGAATAAGCAACTTCCCGAAACTATAAAATATGTAATGAATGAACTGCCGTTAATGGCAGAAAAATGGCCTGGATTCTTTGAACGTTTGTTTATTAGCAAAGAAAAAGCCGACAAAGCATCCAATACTATTTGTTTGCCTCCACCTGTAATGGAAGGGAGTTTTAGTCCTGCCGTTTCTTTTTACATGCCTACTCCAGAAGAGTCGCAAGCATATATCAACGATTTTAATAAATATGTTAATGCTCTTATTTTGGATTTGAATGCACATTTTGATAAAGGAAGAGAAATTCAATATTTAGTTCACGAAGAAGAAGACGAAGATACAAAAAAAGTTACTTTACACGACGAAGTATCAGAAATGTTTCATAAACTTATGGACAAAAAGAAGAATTCAATAGATATTTGTAGTTTCGATCAGGATCTTGATGATTATAGAGGTTTGTGGAGTGATGAAAGAAAAAAAATAGATGTAGTTTTAAAAGCTTTTAATATAAAAGATAATTTATTAGGAGATTTCTATGAAGAGTTTTATGAATTTATAAAAGATAAGTTTGCCGCTAAACGAGAGCAGGTAACTATACAACATCCACCGGGTGTGCAACTCCAGGGTCAAGAAATTGATGAATTAAGAATGGAAACTATACAAAGATTCGAGTCGGGCGCAAGTACTTATTTTGATGTAGAAGACTGGCACATCATTCTTGATAGTTTAGAAAGAAAACGTGATGAAACTAATAAAGCAAAATATTTAGAAATAGCTTTAATCCAACATCCCAACCATCCGATGCTTTTACTTCGCAAGGCATCAGAAGAAAGCGATAAACAAAATTATAAAGTAGCATTAGATATTATTAATAGTGCCGAAAATAAAGAATCGGGCAATCATCCTAACTTTTTCTTAATAAAAGCAAATATCTTATGCAAACTACATTCAACTGATCAAGCAATTCCATTGTACGAAAAACTTTTGAATGCAAAGGGAATGGGTTTAGAAAATTTTCAAAAGATAGCATATGATAATCTAATTGGTATTTATCAAAAGCAAGAAAAATATCTGGAATGCATTGCTCTTACAAAAGATCAGTTAGAAAAAAATAAAAAGGATGTTGAATTGCTAAGCGAACTTTGTAAATATTATCGATTAGCTGGTTTGCATAAAGAAGCTGAGGAAATGATTAATGAAACATTAGAAAATAATCCTGATAATTCTGCAATTATTGAACAACTAGGTCATATTTATTTTGAAAATAAAGAGTATGGAAAAGCAATAAAACAATTTGAAAAAGCATACGAAATCGACAAACATGATAATTATTATTGCTTGTTTCATAAAGGAAAAGTTTTGATGGAAATGAAAGAATATGCTAATGCAGCAGTTTGTTTTGAGATATGTATTTTACATTATCATTTTGGTAAAGATTTTCACATTGCAGCCTCACATTGCTATAAAGAATTAGATATGCCTTATTTGGTCGACTATCATATAAGTAAAATAATAGAATTAGATCCAGAGTTTACCGAATCGTTAAACATCATGAAATTTCAAGGTAACTAACGATTGGTTTAAATAAAAAAAACCTTCACTATTAATTTAGTGAAGGTTTTTTTATTAGACTAATCTTTTTAAAAATTAAATTACCATAAAAACAATAGCCACAATAGCCATTACAGCCACAACAGCAAGTATTGTTTTTGATTCTGATTTGATTAAAGCATTACATTCGCCAAGTTTAGCGTTAGCAATGTCGCTGTTGAAATTGCTTTCTACTGCAAGTTCATACATTTCTCTTGCATTTCTGTAGATTTGAATCTTTATAAATTCGTCTCCTCGTTTTATCAAATCATTAAATTCTAATTCTTCTTTACTCAAATGTGAGTCGTCGTTATGATGTGCCATAGTATATTTATTTTGTTATGCAAATGTACTCTTTTTTTGGTAATAATTGATAAAAAAAGAATATTTATTATCATTTAAATGTTATTTATCAATCCTGTCCTAAACATTTTTATCAAAAAAATAACTGATTGATTACATAAGG
>CAYRBL010000353.1:0-4037 GCA_964422385.1 uncultured Bacteroides sp. | reverse complement strand
TGTAACTAATGCTGTGTCCATTATTTCTAAAGCGGGAAGCTTTATTTTTGCATTTATTGGATTGTACTTTGTAAGCAATATAAGCTTTGCTTTAATTGCTCCAAAATTGTTTGAATTGGCTCGATAGCCTCTTTCGGGATAAGCCATATTATTTATTTTTTCTTACGAACATCATAAAAAGGGATTGCTTTTATATCTTTATATTCTCTGGAAGTGGCACCATAAGCAGCCAAAACAGCAGCTTTAATTTTAACAACCATTTTTTCGACTGAATCAGGAGCATTATAAAAAAGTTCATCACGTTCAACGTTTACTGCAACTAAGTCGTTGTATGCACCATCTGTAGCATCACTGCTATCCGACAAATCTTTAATCCAAAGTATAATTGCCGGCACTTTTAGGTCGGCTTCATTGGGGTCGTATTCAGGAGTGGTTTCCAATAATGCTTTAAGTACGTTTAATTCTCTTACATTATTTGCATAGCTTGTGTGCGAAACCGAATGTGTGTTAGGTGCAACAGGGTCAGTACTTACTGCATCAGCCAGAGGTGTATCAGTTGTTTTATCAACAATTGTTTCTTCAGGAATAGTTTCCTCAACTATAGTTTCCTCAACAATTGCTTCATCAAGGATAGTTTCTTCGGGTTCTACCTCTTTTTTTTCTAAAAGTTTGGCAGCAGGAACTGCTTTTTTAAGAGCGATTAATCGTTCGCCTCTAACCACTTTTACTTGTTTATGGACTAATTCAATTTGTGCATCCGAAACATCCAAACTGGCATAAGAACCACCGATACGTGTAGCTTTTGAATTAACTGGTTCGAACAAAACAACACGTTTTTTAACTTGGATATGGTATGTGGCACTTAAAGTGTCCTCTTTTGATAAAATTGCATTCACTGCAATATTTTTAGCTGCAATAGCTGTTTTTGTAATCAATACGTTTGATGGATCGTATTTACTATACTTACTTATTTTAGCATTTAAGATGCCCAAATTATTTGCATTGGCAATATGCCCTCTTTCTGTGTAACTCATAATATAAAATATAAAATTAAATGTGCGTTTATTTTTTTTAACGGATTAAAAAAACTTTCTAAACGGCAACTTACACCTATGGGCTGCTTATTGTGGTTTATAGGAATCCCTAATGGGTTTTATGCGTATTGTTTCTGTATTTTAAATAGATATCTCCTTCTGTAAATATTGTTAACTATTTAACTTTGCAAAGTAACGACTTATTTAGTTATAAACCTAATTAAATCGTATATATTATTAGTCTAATCAAAAATAAAATTACATTTTAAAAAGAATTATGACATTAGCGCGTCTATAGCTTTATAAATATTAGAATATGATAATTTTTTTGAAGTATATGATTTAGCTCTTTGACATGCAATTTGAAGAGTCCCATTAATTAAAGACATATCTCTTACCCATTTCTCATTTTTTAAGAAGGCTTCAGTTTTATCATAATCTGTTATAAATTTCTTTAATTGTTTTTCAACTTGTTTTGAATTTAAAAAATCAGGACAAGTATCTTTAAAATGTATTAAAAACCAATATTCAATCGAGGGTAAACTGTCACAAAAAATCACATTTTTATTTTTAGAATATTTGATTTGTAGAACCTTTAATCTTTCGTTTTCTTTTTCATTTCGTTTTGATACATCTGCATCAAAAATACAAATCACAGTTATATCTCCCTTTTGTAGCTCTTTAATTCTATTTCCAATATCTTTTATACTGGTATTGCAAAAAAAACGCGGACGAATAGTACATGTAAAATTAAATATATTCTTTAAATGTGTAAAATAATATTGTTCAGTAATCCCTTCACCAATGATATGTATACCAGGCTTTGTTAGTTTAAATCCTTGTTTTCTTCCTCCCATTTTTTTAAATATTTAAATATTTGGAACAGCCCCAAATTTACCAAATTTATAAGCTTTTTGCAAAGAGTTTATTCTATTTACTCCTTTAAAATCACTTAATGAATAAAGTTCGGTTGAGCCATCTTTTTTCTTATTTGAAAACCATATGTTATCATTACGCAGCAAATCATCTTCACCAAGCAAACCATCATAATGAGTTGTCAAAAGCAATTGAGAATTATTTGATAGTTTCAAGAAATTAGTTATTAGAAATTCAATTAGTTTAGGATGTAACGAAGATTCAATTTCATCAATAGCTAAAAAAGCATTTTTATTTATAGCTTGTTTAATTACTCCTGCCAAACCCATTGTTCGTAACGTCCCTTCTGACTGTAGTTCCTCAGGTAAATCATAACTTTCTTCCATGCCATTATTATTTAAAATTTTATGAGTAAAAAGTGTTTTTGTAAAGTTAAATGTTCTTTCCTTTTTTAACCTTTCTTTTTCTTTAATTGGAAGATTACTTTTTAATACTTTATTAATGAAATCATCAGTTACAGGCTCATCTGTAAGTTCAGTGTTGATTTTACATATGTTAAAATCAGCCTCATGTAAGAAGTTTAATATAGAACTTTTTATATTTTCATCTTTTAATAGGAGACGTTCAACATAGCTGGTTAGATTTGTTTTTGGTTCAACAGGCGACATAATATTAGTTTTCATCCAAAAGACCACATTCTCTAGGTCTTGTTGATGAATATTAACTTTATTAAAAGCAGCAAAAAAGGACATGTTGGTTAAGCATTTTACTAATATTTCCTCTTTTACAACTGCACTAATTTTTAGTTTTGGATTAAAATATAATTCAGAAACATTTTGATTTAAAGTCCTTGTGAATATTTCGGTAGGTTGAAAGCTTAAATATTGAAATAATGATTCCTCTAATACGTACTTCTTATTTAAAATAAGAGTATATATATGTTTTATTTTACCTACATAAAATGTTAATACAAATTCAGATGGTTTTTCTTTAGATTTTGTGTCTAATAAAAATGGAATTACATCTATTTCATCATCTTTGCTAACAGTAGAATTAAACCAAAAGTTTTGAAGGAATTCAAAGGCTTCAATTAGATTACTCTTTCCAGAAGCATTAGCACCATAAACGATGGCAAGTTTAGAAATTCTGACTCCTGGGGAAACTTCAGCTACATGAAATTTGTCAAGATGTTTGTCTTTTGTCGCTTCAAAATTAATTAGAACTTCTTCTTTAAATGATAAGAAGTTTTTTATTTTTAATGATAGTATCATTGTATAGTGTTTTCTTTATTTTGCAAAATTACATAATAAAAACGAAAAACAATGTGATTAGTTTCATAAAAATGCAATTTTAATGTAAATATTGAAGATAAACTAGTATTTTATCTTAATTGATTTAAATTTCTATCGAAGTAAAAACCGCTATTAAGATTATATTTTTTATAAGGTTCTATGAATTTTTTTGACAATAAAATGGAATGAATATCATTCAATGGTATTATGTATAATTCATTAGGCGAGGATGAAGTTCCTCCTATTCCAATTGCAACAAAAACTTTTATCTTTTTATCGATTGCATACTTTTTATAATTCTTAAATTGTTTTTCATATGTCCATTCAATCTCATTATTTATAAAATTTGATCGATATTTACATTCAACAGAAAAAGATTTTGAATAATCTCCATCAGTAAATTCTATTTTTAAATCAGGTTGTTCTGTTGTTTTTGCATAAATTCCATTTACATATTTGTCGCCAGCCCATTCTAGAAGCGCGAAATATTTCTTCGAAAACTTTTGAACAACAAATTTCTCAAAGTCATACCCTTTTTCTTTGATAGTTTTATTTAAATTAGTTCCATTATTGTTTTGAGTTTGTTTTTTATTTAATTCGTGTTCAATATTATCATTCTGTTTCGAATCTTCTTTTTTCGAATATTGTGGTTTGTTTTTATTACTGTTATTATTCGCTATACTATTTATATTGTTTGTAGAATTGGGTTTTAAACTATCAATTACATTTGCATCTATTACTTTTAAATCTACAAACAAGTCGTCTTTTTTTTGTTCTTGTAATAAAGTTATTCCTAATATTACAAAAATTACACCTATTATAATTACAATAAAAC
>CAYRBL010000352.1:2288-4052 GCA_964422385.1 uncultured Bacteroides sp. | reverse complement strand
AGAAAACGAAAAATATAAGTCGGCATTAAAAGTTCAGGAAGGCATTGAACAACCTTCGTCGGTTAATGTTGATTTTATTAAAAAAATAAAAGCAAATAAACAAGCAATGCTCACTGCTGATGAGTTTGTTGAAGGAATAAAAACCGGAAACCGAACCATCCTCAGCAAAGCTATTACACTTATAGAAAGTTCGCTTTTTAGTCATCAAATTTTAGCGCAGGAAATCATAGAAAAATGTTTACCCTTGGCGGGAAATAATTCCATTCGCATAGGCATAACAGGGGTTCCGGGCGTGGGTAAAAGTACTTTTATTGAGGCTTTGGGCAAACAAATTACCAATAGTGGGCGCAAACTTGCTGTGTTGGCTATCGACCCAAGCAGCGAACGCTCGAAAGGTAGCATTTTGGGCGACAAAACACGCATGGAAGAACTTGCTGTTGACCCCAATGCATTTATTCGCCCTTCACCTTCGGCAGGTTCGCTTGGGGGTGTTGCCCGAAAAACAAGAGAGATAATTATTTTGTGTGAAGCCGCAGGTTTTGATACTATTTTTGTAGAAACTGTAGGTGTTGGACAATCGGAAACTGCTGTTCATTCGATGGTTGACTTTTTTCTTTTGCTAATGCTGGCCAATGCTGGCGACGAACTTCAGGGGATAAAAAGGGGCATTATGGAGATGGCCGACGCCATTACGATAAATAAGGCTGATGGGGATAACATTGAAAAGGCAAATCTGGCGAAGGCGCAATACAAAAACGCTTTACATCTGTTTCCGCCTACCGATTCGGGCTGGATTCCGCAGGTAACTACCTGTTCTGCCTATACCCGAGATGGTATTGCAGGTGTCTGGGAAATTATTCTGGACTATGTTGCCTACACCAAAACAAATGGTTTTTTTGAACATAAACGACAAGATCAGTCTAAAAAAATCATGTTTGAAACCATAAATGATTCCCTTAAAAACAATTTTTATTCCAATAAAACGATAGCTGATTTAATTTTAAAAATGCAGCAGGATGTGGTCGAAAATAAACTTAGCTCTTACGTTGCAGCTCAAAATATATTGGATGCATATTATAAAAGTATATAAAAAGAATATTATTATTATAAAAATCATTAAACAAAACAATAAAAAGATAGCATGGCGAAACAGAAATTTTATGTGGTTTGGAAGGGCGTAAAACCTGGTGTGTACGACACCTGGGCCGAATGCGAAAAGCAAATTAAGGGTTTCGACAGTGCTTTATTTAAATCATTCGAGGGTTTGGAGCTAGCCGAAAAAGCATTTATGTCGCCACCTCATAAGTATCTAAATAAGCCCAAAAGTCCACAAGAAATTCTTAAAAATAAAGGAGCCAAACCTGTGTATCCAAGCTTAAGTGTAGATGCGGCTTGTGCCGGTAATCCTGGGGTTATGGAATATCAAGGGGTAGATACGGCGACCAAGCAACGCATCTTTCATCAGGGTCCTTTTCCGTTAGGCACAAATAATATTGGCGAATTTTTGGCTTTGGTGCATGCGTTGGCTTTGTGCAAACAGAAGGGTTGGAAATATCCGATTTATACCGATTCTAAAACGGCAATGGCGTGGTTGAAGAATAAAAAGGCAAAAACGAAACTCGAAAAATCAGCCAAAAATGCGGAGCTTTTCGACATGGTTGAGCGTGCCGAATTATGGGTGATAAATAATAAATGGGATAATGAAATTTTGAAGTGGGACACCGATAACTGGGGCGAAGTGCCTGCAGATTTCGGTAGGAAATA
>CAYRBL010000352.1:0-2188 GCA_964422385.1 uncultured Bacteroides sp. | reverse complement strand
CAAAATCCAAATCAAAACTATTATACCAATATTCCCCTTTATAAATTTTAATAGTATCAAAAATTGGGAAATCATCCTTAGGTTTATCAAGATTTCTATACAAATTTACTGAAAAAGATTCACCACTTACCGTCTTAAATCCGAAAGGACGTACCGACATATCAACACTTTCCAGCAATTTGGTGTCCGAAGCATAATAATACCTTACGGCAAAAGGTTTGAAAGAATATTGCTTAATCCATGGAATAATTTTCGTCCTGGGTTTTAGTTCCAAACCGGTTGTGTACATATCAAAATTATTTCGGTAATTAAAGCCCAACTCAGGGTCGTAAGCCTTCTGAATAGTACCCATCGAAGCAGAATAATTTATCAGATCGTTGGGATAATTGAGAAAAACATTGTAAGCAAGATTGTCCTTGCTCGAAATTTCTTTTGTTTGAGATTGTGTAATTGCACCTCCAAAAGCGAGATATTTATTGCCAAAAACCTTTGCAGTGGCAAGGTTAAAATCCAAACCATACACATAATTATAATGCCCTTTCGAATTAATTGCGGTAGTAATAAAACCTATGCTCGACTGCCTCGAAATGTCCTGTTTTATTCGGATAACCGAAGAATTTTCTATAGAATTATCTGCCGCCGGAGTCATGATAGAAAGCACTCCAAAGTTGGTGTTATTTTCTTTTCCTATAAGCTTAATGCCGCCCCAAATTGGGATTTGTTTGCCATCGCGGATACCTATTCTTCGACTATAAAAAGTTTTGAGTTCACTACCCAAATTTAGTTCTAATTGATCTTTTCCTTCGAGAAAAAACTCTCTTTTTTCAGGCATAAAAACAGAAAATCTACTAAGATTAATAGGCGCTCTGTCCGATTCTACCTGAGAAAAGTCAGTATTAATCGTAACATTCATTTTTGTTGAAGGACTAAAAATGTAACTTATATCGCCTCCAATTTTAAGGGTATTATCATTAACCTTAGCCTGCTCCCCTTGGATACCGGCCGAAAGGAAAGGTTTTAATTCTGTGGAAAGATTGCTGGCGATATTATTCAAACCAGCCAAACGCCCGGCCTGCGAAACAGTGAAAACCGAATAATTCCTCGACCATCCTTGCCAAACAGCCTGTTCTTTTTTGTATCTTATATTTCTTTCGATATTTATTCCCCAAATCTGAGTAGCTTTATCCGGGAATTTAAGTGTTGAAAAAGGGATTTCAATCTCCGCAAACCAGCCACTGTCGGTTCTTTGCACAGCCACATCCCACACCCCATTCCAATCCTCATTCCAGCCATTTCCTTCGTCGGTAATAATGGCGTCACCCCTGGCACCATTGGGATTTACCACAAATAAATACGCATTGCGATTATCGTTAAAAGTTGACATTATAATCTCAAAATTATCTGAAGAACCCCAGCGACCATCGCGGGCCATATCCTTTGCAATAATTTTTTTTGGTTGCGAATCATAAGCCCACAAACCGATGTAAAGATTATATTTATTATACAAAATAACAGCTTTGGTAGGCTCACTTATTGGCTGTCCCTCGATAGGTTCGCGCTGAATAAAACGCGTAATTGGCTTAGCGTTTTTCCAACTTGCTTCATTCAAAATACCATCAATTTTTATAACCTCATCGGTAAAAAAAGTATAGATAGTGTCCTTATCATTCTGCTGCGCAAAAAGCATT
This sequence comes from uncultured Bacteroides sp., assembly GCA_964422385.1. Classification (GTDB taxonomy): domain Bacteria; phylum Bacteroidota; class Bacteroidia; order Bacteroidales; family JACABE01; genus JBAXLO01. Next base: position 500 of record CAYRBL010000352.1, on the reverse strand, counting down.
GCAGGAAATAATAAAGTAAGTGTAATAATTATTTTTTTAAAATTATTCAAAGCCAAAAATATTTAAATTTTATTTCCAAATTCCATTAAATAGGCCTTAATAAATTCATCAAGATCGCCGTCCATCACCGCTTGTACGTTCGAAGTCTCAACTCCCGTTCTTAAATCTTTCACCATCTTATACGGATGCATCACATAACTTCTGATTTGCGAACCCCACTCAATTTTCTTCTTCCCGCTTTCGATAATGTCTATTTTTTCTCTTTTTTTGCGAAGTTCTATTTCGTATAATTGTGATTTCAGCATCTGAATTGCCTTCTCTTTATTCTGCCCCTGATAGCGGGTTTGCTGACACTCGATGATGATGCCCGAAGGTTCATGTTTCAAACGAACGGCAGTCTCCACTTTATTCACATTCTGACCACCCGCTCCCCCCGACCTAAAGGTATCCCAGGTAATATCCGACATGTTAACTTCTATCTCAATGTTGTCATCAATAGC
>CAYRBL010000351.1:2569-4056 GCA_964422385.1 uncultured Bacteroides sp. | reverse complement strand
ATGGTTCCACGTATTATGAGACGTTTCCCAAATGTAACTGTATTTGGTGGGCAATTGGTGTTTTCGGAGGCATATTATTTATCTAAAGTCTTGCACAATCATTCCATTTTCACCATTCAGCGCAAGCTTTACAAAAGAGGTATTACAACAGTTATCTTGCCTATACATATTGATTAGCTTTCGCTTATCAATACTTAAAATAAAAATAATACTATTTGAAACCCTAATCAACAATTTGATTGGGGTTTCTTTTTTCCTGCCCTTTATTCTTTTTATAAGTTTTTAAAATTATAATTACATCTAAATATTAATATTTTTCTTTTTTATTTTGATAAGAATGCTTTAGAAATTATTTTTATTTCAAAAAAACTTTATAAAGAATAATTAGAGTTTGAAAAGAAACAAACAGAATTATAAAACTTATGATAAAACCTAAAAAAGAAACCCAAAAACACCTCTTTTTAATCCAAAAAGAAGGTTTTTTTTATCGCAGAATTGAATATTGATGAACTGGAACTCCACATTGATGAGTTGGAGATGCAAAAAGATTCGTTGGATATTGAAATTAATGAAAAAGAATTACACATTGAAGAGTTGGATGTCCACCCAGAAGAGTTGGATATCCATATTTAGAAAAAGAATTGCATATTGATGAGTTGGATATTGATATTTTAGAAAAAGAATTGCACATTTACTCGTTGGATATCCATATTTAGAAAAAGAATTGCATATTGATGAGTTGGATATCCACAAAGACTCGTCGGTTATTGGTCTTTTATAGCATATTAGCCCTATTTTTACCTAAAAACTACTTTAAAGGCTCTTTATCGAGATGTTTTTAGTCTTAAACAACCACAATCTATAAACCCATACAATTATTATCGCAAATAATACTCTCGGGATAGTAATCCACAACACCGGCACACCTATGGTAACAAATAATAAAGTGTCCTCGAACTGCGAATGTGATACTGCTGTGTGATGATTTAGGATGTCGGTCTCTAAACTTGTAATGTTTTTCTTTTCTAATTGCTCAATCATTATTGCACCGCCATATGCCAGCCCTAAAAAGTTGGCAACTATCCACAAAAAGGAGGTATTAGCAGGCAAACCCATCATCCGCATGAATGGAGATAATATCTTTGACAATAATTTTAAGATCCCGAAGTCTTCTAACACCTTCTGAAGTATCATTAAGGTATTAATAAATAAAATTATTTTTAAAGAAAGCAAAAAAGTATTGACACCCCAAGTTTTTAAAACATCTAATAAAGGAATCTGAGCAATAGTTTTTGATGTTTCAGCTATAGATTTCTGAATATCCGCAGGCAAAATTAAATTTAAGATAAAAGCACCAACAATACTCGTAAGCACTCTAATCAAAATAATCTTTATAGTTGACGAACCAGTCTTCTTTTGAATAATAGTTTCCACAATTAAGTTATGAGCTATCAAAACCATCAACGCAAGTATGGTCATCTGCCGAA
>CAYRBL010000351.1:0-2469 GCA_964422385.1 uncultured Bacteroides sp. | reverse complement strand
AAATGTAGTGTCTGACATCATTAATTATTATGTAAATATTTTGCAAAGTAACTAAATATTTAGGAAGAATAATAAATAAAAAATCTTTTCTCTCATAATCTCGTTAATAAGTAGTACTTTTATAAAAAATTTCAAACCAATAATAAATTATCATGATAAATTCAGAATTTGCTAAGATAGAAGCAATTGTTTTGCATAAGACAGGCAATAAATTGAATGAAGAAGGTATAAAGTTCTCGAAAGAACCTGTTAAAATAAACGATCTACTAGAAGAAATTCTTCTAAAATATTTCTTTTCGCCCTTTAAACAGAACGAATTCTATAACCTTTCGCACGAAACAGACCTAAATCTGAACGAAGTTTATAGTTATGTTTCAGCAATTTTCGAGGACCCAGAGAATTTATATGAACAATCGGTAAATATTGCTAAGCATTTGTACGAACAGTCTGTGCATCCTAAAATAAAAGGTGGCGAATTATATGTAGTATACTTTAAAGATTGTAATATCGACGGCGAACCAATGGATGCTGTAGGGATTTTTAAATCGGAAACCCGCGAAACCTATCTTAAAATATATAATGTAAGCGAGGGATACGGGATTGAAAGCGATGCAGGTATTAATATTAATAAGTTAGACAAAGGCTGCATAATTTTAAATACAGAAAAAGAAAAAGGATATTTTGCAGCAGTTGTCGATAATTTAAGCAAAGGTGGAGAGGCTTTGTATTGGATAGATGATTTCTTACATTTGCGTCCGCGTGCTGACGACTACCACGATACGCAGAATGCAATTAACTTTTGTAAGAGTTTTGTGGTTGATCATTTGCCCGAAGAATATAAAATGTCGAAGGTTGACCAGGCTGATATGCTTAATAAATCTGCGAAGTTCTTTAAAGAAAAAGATGCTTTCGATTTAGACGAATTTGCAACTGAGGTTATAAAAGCACCAGAATTAATCGAGAGTTTTAAGAGCTACAAAAACCAGTTTGAAGACGAAAGGGACATGAAGATTTCTGATGAATTTGACATATCAGATGCTGCCGTTAAAAAACAAGCGCGTGTTATGAAAAGTGTAATCAAACTAGATAAAAACTTCCATATATATGTGCATGGCAATCGCGAAATGATAGAAAATGGTACTGATGATGACAACGGTATGAAGTATTATAAACTATTTTATAAAGAAGAAGTTTCTTAATCGATACCAAAACATTTATACCAAAAAGAAAAAACAAAAAGCCTAATCAAATACCAAATTGATTAGGCTTTTTCTTTTATTATTTAGCGTCTAATAATTCAACTTCGAACAATAAAGGAGTGTAGGCTCCAAAGAAACCTCCTGCGCCACTTTCGCCATAAGCTATTTTCGATGGCAATAAAAGCACTGCTTTTCCGCCCACTTTCATCAAGCACATGCCCTCTTCCAAGCCTGCTATTACCTCCCCTTTTCCTAATTCAAATTCGAATACTTTAAAGTGCTGCTCTTCTTTTTTTATCCCTCCTTTTGTAGCTTCGGCTTCTATATTTGTATCAAAAAGTTTTCCATCCAAAAGTTTTCCTACATAGTTGATACTTACCTTTTGCCCGTTCTTAGCTTGTGTGCCTGTGCCTTCTTTTTTTACGATATAATACAAGCCACTTGGAGTAGGTTTAACTTCTATTTTATTATCCAAAAGATATTTTTGAATGTCATTTTTTTCTTTTTCTATTGCATCTTTATATGTTTTTTCGTTGAGTGCAGCTGCAGCTTGTTTTTCTTTTTCAAAATCTTCTTTTGTAAAAATATCTGTAACCTTAAAATCATATAAAAGCATAGCCCCCGCTACCACAAATTCGGGTAAATGCATACTGTGCGCCTTCAACGAATCGGCGCTTACAATAAATGTAGCACTATCGCCAATGCCCACCATAGTAAGGCCTTCGTTGATATCGCCATCAAACATAATGGTATCAACTCGTGTAAATCTAGCAGGATTTCCTACATTAGATGCCAAAATTGAATCCTTATATTTAACAGTAAATTCGCCAATCAAAATGTCTTCTACAAAAGCTTTTCTCGAATTTTTATCTTGTTTATGAAACTTATAATAAAGCCCTCTTTTTGTTTTAGAAAAGCCAGGATATTCTGGTTCTTTTTCTTTATTTAATAAAACTATTTTCTTTTTAATACTATAATTATGATTGAATTTTTTATCATAATAATTATTTTTTGCAAAACTATTTACACAAAATAATATAGAAATAAGAAGGATTAACTTAATTTTCATGTATGATATATTATTATTTATTTTTTGTTTTTAGAAACGCAAAGATAGAATATTTATTTGAATAGGTATAAAAATTATAATTTAAATAATTATTAGTTTTAAAATCGATTAAAAAGAATAAAATAATCTAATTCTTTTATCAATCCTTTTTTTATGCAAATATACATTTAATATTAATACAAAGAACTTTTAGCTGAAAAT
>CAYRBL010000350.1:0-4078 GCA_964422385.1 uncultured Bacteroides sp. | reverse complement strand
TAAATCCACGACGACGTAATCCAATAGAATTAATACCTACATAAGAAAGTGGTTCGCGAGCACTTTTGGTAAAAGGAGGAACATCTTTTCTAACCAAAGATCCACCTGATGTCATAGTGTGTGCACCAATATTTACAAATTGATGAATAGCGGTCATACCACCAAGGATAGCCCAATCATCGATAACAATATGACCTGCCAAAGTAGTTGCATTTCCTAAAATACAATTATTACCAATTACGCAATCATGAGCAACATGAACATAAGCCATAAGAAGGCAATTGCTTCCAACCACTGTTTCGTTGTTAGCTTTTGTACCTCTATTTATAGTTACAAATTCACGGATAGTAGTATTATCCCCAATAACAGCAATGGTTTCTTCACCAGCAAATTTTAAATCCTGAGGAACTGCAGAAATAACAGCGCCTGGAAATATCTTACAATTTTTGCCTATTCTGGCACCTTCCATGATTGTAACATTAGGACCAATCCAAGTGCCTTCGCCTATTTCTACATTTTTGTCGATAGTTACAAAAGGTTCTATCACTACATTTTTTGCTACTTTAGCTTGTGGGTTTACGTATGCTAACGGCTGATTCATTTCTTTATTTTTTTATTAATATTATAAATAGTGATTGCTTGTTATTCGGTTATCTTAACTATTTGAGCAAGCATTTCGGCTTCCATTACAATTTTTGTGCCAACATAAGCAATCCCTTTCATGTGGCATAAACCTCTTCTGATTGGTGATAATAAATCTAATTTAAAAATAAGAGTATCACCAGGAACAACTTTATTTCTAAATCTTACATTATCTATTTTCATAAAGTAAGTAGCATAGTTTTGTGGATCGGGGACTGAACTTAATGCCATGATACCTCCAGTTTGAGCCATTGCTTCAATCTGTAATACACCAGGCATAACAGGTTCGTTAGGGAAGTGTCCAACAAAAAAATGCTCGTTCATTGTAACGTTTTTCAAACCTACTACATGCTTATCACTCATCTCAATAATTTTATCAATTAATAAGAATGGATGACGATGTGGAAGTATATCTTTAATTTGATTAATATCATATAAAGGAGGTTTGCTCAAATCAAATTGAGGAACTTCTTTTTTCAAAAGCTCTACTTTTATTTGTTTCTTTATAAGTTTAGCAAACTCTACATTTGAACTATGACCTGGACGACTTACGATAACATGGCCTCTAAAACGTTTGCCAACTAATGAAAGATCACCAACTACATCTAGTAATTTGTGACGAGCAGGTTCGTTTTTGAAATATAACTCCACATTATTAAGGATGCCTTCAGCCAATACTTCCACAGAAGGTTTGTCAAACAAACTTGCCAATCTTTCTAATTCTTCTTTAGAAATTACTCTGTTAACAAAGACGATTGCATTATTTACATCGCCACCTTTAATTAGATTATTATTTAATAAATATTCTAATTCGTGTAAGAAAACGAAAGTTCTACAAGGTGCAATCTCTGTTTGAAAGTCATCTAATTTTGATAAAGAAGCAAATTGAGTATTTAATACTTTCAATTCATAATCTATCAAAACTGATAATTTGAATTCCTTACTAGGAATAATTACCATTTCAACTTTTTTATCAGGATCTGTATAGGTTATATTTGTTGTAATGTCGATATATTCCTTCTCTGCATCTTGATCAACTATCTCTGCTGAAATTAAAGCATCAACAAATAGCTTTGAACTGCCGTCCATAATAGGAGTTTCCGGACCATCCAATTCGATGAGAATATTATCAATTCCTAATCCAAAAACAGCTGCTAAAGCATGTTCTATTGTTCCAACCTTAATTCCTTTATATTCTAAGGTAGTACCACGTGATGTATCGCATACCAGGTCTGCATCAGCGGGTATCAATGGAGAATTTTCAATATCGATTCTTTTAAACTTGTACCCAAAGTTAACCGGTGCCGGTTTATACGTTAAGGTAACATTTTGTCCTGTATGTAAGCCAGTACCCGATACAGTTACCGACTTACTTATTGTTTTCTGTTTTTCCATCATACAATCTGCAAAATTAACAAAATATTAAAATATATAAAAGTAAACTTCATTTTCTGAAATTTATTTTTACTAATTTATAAAATAAAATAAATAAAGAATGATTCAACAAACCTATATACTAAAGGTTTGCCGAATCATTCTTTATTTTTAAAATTGAATAAAAATTATTGAAATTATTTGGGGAAAATTCTCAAATGTTACACAATATTATCTTACAGATATCTTTTTAGTATAACTTTTGCCTTCTTCAGTAATAATTTTCACAAAATATAATCCTTTTCCAAAACCACTAATATCTATAGTATAATTATGTTTAATAAAATTAGTAGTATAAATTTGTTTGCCTAAAATAGTATATACATTTACTTCTTTAATTGCATTAGGTGACGTAATGTTTATTATACCGTTACATGGATTTGGATATATATTTATTTCTTTCGTACTATTTGTATTTATACCTACCGTGCTTGTGCCGACTACTAAAATGTCATCAATTTTGCACACGCCGTTAGAAGCAACATTACCACCTGACACATTAGCATTAGAAGTCATAATCCATCTTACAGTTATTGTATCATTAGTAGCTAAAGTTGGAGATGGAATTAATAAATTATTTTCAACACCGGTAGTCCAATCGTTGCCAACTGTAATTGTACCATTAGTAATATCAGCAAAAGCTCCATTATTTAATTTCCATTGCATTTTAAAATCTTTTGGACCTGGGCTGTTCGTTCCGCCTGCTCTAAGTTTAGAAGAAATTAAGAAATTAGCATATTGAGGTGCTTTAAATCTAATTGACCAATATTTTGCATTCATTCCATTATCCCAATGTGTAGAAGTAGCAGCATACTCGCCCGCAGTAATGCCGTTTGTAAAATAAACAGTATCGTTGGCTAGCGTATCACTACTATAATATGTAATTTGGAAACCACTATTAATAAGCTTACCCATATTTGGATTTAGTGATATATTACTGTTTGTTGGGAACGAAAAGCCAATAATAGTATCTTGACTAAAGGCAGCAACTGTGAATAAAATTGAAATAAATAAAATAGAAATCCTTTTCATTTTAATGTAATTTTAAGTTATAATATTGTATTAATAAATCGAAGTGCAAAATTATACAAAACGATTTGATTTAGCAAGAATAAATAAATGTTATTTGAAAGAATGCTAATAAAAGATATTTTTTTAAAAAATAATAATGCTTTGAAAAATTAATAGAAATGTAATTATACTAAAAAAGAGGTAACAAATAAATAATTTAAAAAGAAAAAAGAAAAGATTTTAAATAAAATTAAAAAAATGTTTGGTAGTATTAAAAAAATTAGTACTTTTGCAGTCCCGTTTGAAGAGATAAAATAAAAAGTTTGAAATAATCCGAATGGTGGACTTACATGGGAAAGCTCTCATATAAAAACAACGGAGAGATGGGTGAGTGGCTGAAACCAACAGTTTGCTAAACTGTCGTACTGGAAACGGTACCGGGGGTTCGAATCCCCCTTTCTCCGCAGAAGATACTAAATTCGGGGTGTAGCGTAGCCCGGCTATCGCGCCTGCTTTGGGAGCAGGAGGTCGCAGGTTCGAATCCTGCCACCCCGACTTATAAAGTACCAGGTTCCGTAGCTCAGTTGGATAGAGCAACAGCCTTCTAAGCTGTGGGCCATTGGTTCGAATCCAATCGGAATCACATAAAAAATAAAAAGAGATCATTGTTACAATGGTCTCTTTTTTTTATTTTAACTAGTCAACTCGCTATTTTATAAATTAATTTTTTAATTATTATTCTTAATTTTTAATTATTAATTCTTAATTGATAAACAACAAGGTTCCGTAGCTCAGCTGGATAGAGCAACAGTCTTCGAAACTGTTGGCCATTGGTTCGAATCCAATCGGAATCACAAAATAATTAAGAGATCTTTATTTTAATAGTCTCTTTTTTTTATGCACCTATCTTTCGTTTTTATTCTATCTATTTTTATAATGCACTCCAATTAGAGAAAGACAATCTTATTTAAATTCTAAAAAAAAATTCTGA
>CAYRBL010000349.1:0-4082 GCA_964422385.1 uncultured Bacteroides sp. | reverse complement strand
TAATAAACATAGAACTCTCCTGATTTAATTGGGAGAGTTTTTAATTTAAAAGAAAATCAAATGAAAAAAGCGTATGTTTTCCCTGGTCAAGGGGCACAATTTATTGGTATGGGTAAAGATCTTTATGATAATAATCCAGAAGCTAAAGCAATGTTTGAGCAAGCTAATGAAATACTTGGTTTCCGCATTACCGATCTTATGTTCGAGGGTACTGCTGAAGATTTAGTTCAAACTAAAGTTACTCAACCAGCTATTTTCCTACATTCAGTTATCCTTGCTCATACTTTGGGTGCCGATTTTAAACCTGATATGGTTGCCGGACATTCGTTAGGCGAGTTCTCAGCACTTGTAGCTAATAAAACCTTAACTTTCGAGAGTGGTTTACGACTAGTTGCGAAGCGCGCTAATGCAATGCAGAAAGCTTGTGAAGCTGAACCTTCAACTATGGCTGCTATTTTAGGTATTGATGATAAAATTGTAGAAGATATTTGTGCTTCAATTGATGAAGTTGTAGTTCCTGCTAATTATAATAGCCCTGGACAGCTTGTTATTTCAGGTTCGATGAAGGGTATTGAAATAGCTTGCGAGAAGATTAAAGCTGCGGGAGCTAAACGTGCCTTACCGTTGAAAGTAGGTGGTGCTTTCCACTCTCCTTTGATGGAACCTGCAAGAGTAGAATTAGCTGAAGCTATTAATTCTACTGAATTTAGTACTCCAATTTGTCCGGTTTATCAAAATGTAAATGCAAAACCAGTTATTGATCCTGCTCAGATTAAAGAAAACTTAATTGCTCAGCTTACTTCTCCTGTTAGATGGACTCAGATAGCTGAAAATATGATTGCTGATGGTGGCACTACTTTCGTAGAAGTTGGTCCTGGTACTGTTTTACAAGGTCTGATAAAGAAAGTTAAGTCGGATGTAGAAACTATGAGTGCTTAAATAAGCATACTTATATGATATATTACACAAAAGGCTCATCAATGATGAGCCTTTTGTGTTTATTGTTGATTGTATTCTAAGATTAGGACTTAGGAATGGTAAAATAAAACATACTTCCCGCTCCTTCTTCGCTTTCAAGACCTATTTCTCCACCGTGTTTCGAAATAAATTCCTTGCAAAGTATAAGTCCTAAGCCTGTACCTTTCTCTTTTAAAGTTCCTGATGTAGAATAGGACTCATCAATACGGAAAAGCTTATTAATTGCATCTTTTCGGATGCCCACACCATTATCTATCACGCTTAGCTTTATCTTTTCTTTGGTGTTTTCAATCTTTACAGTTATTTGTCCTTCAGGTTTTGTGAATTTCACAGCATTTGAGATTAGATTTCGAAGCACAGTACTTATCATTGGCTTGTCGGCGTATATTGGTGCACTCCTTGGGATGTCTTTTACAATAGTAATCGACTTTGGATTTGCCGAATCTTTTGATATATCCACAACTTCGTTCACTAAAGAGATTAATTCGAAGTATTCTGGTTTAAATTCCATCTTCCCTGACTGCGTATTGGCCCAATCCATAAGGTTAGATAGTAAATCTATCGTACGTTGGGATGATGTATAAATGATTTTTGCATACTCTTCGAGGCTGTCGTAATTTTTTTCTTCAATATGTTCTACCATCAAATCACTAAAGCCCATAATTGCATTAAAAGGGCTTCGTAAATCGTGCGCAATTATCGAGAAAAACTTATCTTTTGTTGCATTTAGCTCGCGCAATCTTGTTTCATTCTCCTTTAAGGCCAATTCTGCTATTCTTTTCTGCAATATTATCCCAGCTTGGCGTACAAGTGATTCAATAAAAATAATATCTTCCAGCTCTTTTTCATTAAAAGTAAAGAAATGGATAGCTGCCAGCAGCTGTTCGTCTTTATTTATACCAATAGTATATATATTTTTCAAACCAACTAGCTTCTCAAGCGAATGAGCTATTATTGAAGGAAACTCGGTAGCCGAAAATTCAGCTAAACCACCCTCAAATTTTATAATACTTCCCGAACGGAAATAACTATTGTGTAATGGTACTAAATTATATTGTTTCCCAATAGGATTAAAACCCGAAATACTTAGAATCTTATTTAATAGTTTATTCTCAATTCCTGCTACTAACTCTAATCGAGTCTTATTATTGGCTTCGTCTATCGAATTATATAGAATAATGGTATCTGGTAGTCGTTTACTTAAGCTTTCTACAATAAATTTATAGATACTTTCAAGATCGGGCAACACCAGCATCTGCGAAGCTATTTCATTTAGCTGCTTTAAGTTCTCTTCACTCTCTTTTAATTCTATCTCATTATGCTTTCGTTCGGTAATATCCCTGGCTGTGCATATTGCAACATCCTTACCGAAGAATTTTCCTTTGTTGGCTACCACATCTTTTGGAAAAGCATCCCCATTTTTACGCTTTCCCCAAAATTCGAACTGCTGCGAGACCCCTGTTTTAAGCACATTATTTATTATTTGTTGCACCTGCCCCAAATCATTCATACCAGCTGCCGATAAAAACTCAGGAGTTTTACCAATAATCTCTTCCCTTTTATATGCATACATTTTTTCGGCTCCATTATTTACATCGACAAAGTATCCATTCTCATCTAATATATATATTGCCTCAGAAACCGAGTTGAAAAGCCCCATATAACTCTTATCACTTTCCTTTAGTTCGGTCTCTACATTAGTACGTTCGGTAATATCCCTAAAACTCCATACACGTCCCACAGCATTTTCTTCTATTGTCTGCGACTGCGAATAACGTTCGAAAATTCTACCATCTTTAAACTCTAAAATATCATATGAAGTAAGGGCATCGTTTGCATATAATTCATTTATTTTACTAAGAAAAGCTTCAGGATCCTTTAATTGTTTAGTTGCAAAAGCTAATAATTCATTATCGTTTCTTGATTCAATAATCGAAGTTGGTACGTGCCAAAGCTCAATAAATTTATTATTAAAACCTGTTATTCTTTTTGCTTTATCTACCACTAAAATACCGTCGGCAGTCGATTCAAGAGTGGCAGTCAATAATGAATTGGCTTGTTTTATCTGTGTTTCCTTTATCTTGCTCTCTGAAATATCAGTATGAGTCCCTGCCATCTTAATCGCTTTGCAATCTTGAGTCCATTCTGTCACTTTTCCCCTATCGCGCACCCAAATCCACTCACCATTCTTATGTTTCATCCTACATTCGATGTCGTAATATGTCTTTTCTCTCGAAAAAATTTCAAGCAAGTGATCATTCGACTTCTTAAGATCTTCTGGATGAACTAAGGTTTCCCATGTTTTAATACTTAAAGGCTCAAGTTCGGCTAAAGTATACCCAATTATTTCGGCCCAACGTTCGTTAAAAGTAGTTTCGCCCGTTAGCACATTCCATTCCCAAGTACCTACATTGGTGCCTTCTATTACTCCTTTCAACCGGCGTTCTTCTTCCATTAGTTTTACTTCAATATCTTTAAGAGTGACGATATCTTGCGAAAGTTGTTCGTTTTTTGAAGCCAAATCCAGGTGTAGTTTCCGCAATTCGATATGTGTTTTTACTCTCGACAACACTTCTCCTCTTTGAAAGGGTTTTGTTATAAAGTCGACACCTCCTACTTTAAAGCCTTTCTCTTTTGAAAGCTCATCATTGAGTACACTTATAAATATAATAGGTATTGTTTGGGTATTAATATCCGATTTTAGCTTGGCACAAACTTCAAAACCATCGATGTCGGGCAATTTTATATCTAATAATATTAATGAAGGCAGCTTTTCGGATATACATTCCAGAGCACTTTCGCCTGTATTCGCACTGCGTACATTGTAACCTGCATTTTCTAATATTTCCTGCAGAAATTCGATGTTTGCATTGGTGTCGTCGATGATAAAAATATCATTATTGCTCATTAAATTTGCAGTTGGTTTCATAGTACTATTATTAATTAATAATTATAATTACAAAGTTTCTTTTAGTAGGATTAATTTTCTACAAAAATAAATATAATAATTAACAATTTCAATACCTAATTCATTTTATTTTTCAAAAGGTAAATCATTCTTATTAAAAATATGTTTACTTTTGTGAAAAAATAACCTTTTATCC
>CAYRBL010000348.1:0-4090 GCA_964422385.1 uncultured Bacteroides sp. | reverse complement strand
CGAACCCACGACCCATTGATTAAGAGTCAATTGCTCTACCAGCTGAGCTACGGAGACATTCTCTTTAAGAGTTTGCAAAAGTAATAAAAAGTTTTTTAGTAATTACAATTTATTTTAAAATATAAAAAAATAAAACCAATCATGCTTATAACTATTCCAATATAACTGTTTTTGCAACGACATTTCGAAAAAAGTGAAGCAATTTGTTTATTAAGATTGCTTAATCTTTCCTCCTCGCATTGACTCTACGAAGCTATCATTTCTTATAATTATTAATTTTTAATTCGTAATTCGTAATTGAACTTAGATAATTGCCCTATATTTCATGCGTATTACTATCGAAACTGATTCGCCCGGTTTAAGTTCGATTGGTGTATATTCAGGTTCGTAGTTAGGATTTTCGGCAATAAGAAATGTTTCTTTATATTTATGTGTTTCAATTTCGGCCACCCCATAATCGTTGGTAACTGCCATCGTAATTCGTTTTCCTTTCAGTGGTCCTATGCTCAGATTCACCCCTCTTATGATTATTCCGCTTACTGAATCCACCGCTTTTATATTAATTGTTGCAGTTTCTTTTATTGTTTTATAAATTATCCCCCAAGTTTCCGAAAATTCTTTGCGACTACCTACAGCCACCTTCAAAGCTGCGTGTTCTATGTCGCCCCACAATAAAGAAATTAACAAATCGGCAGCCTCACGGCGCGTAATCATGTCGGTTATTATTACTTGAAGTGCATTTTTGGCAGCCTGACGAGCCAATCGTGCCACATTTAAACTTGTTAGCAGTATTACTATTTCAGCCTTGTTAATATCCACAAGTGCAGTGCCACCAGCAGCTACGCGAGCTGTTTCGCCATTTATAAAATTGGTAGCTTGGTCAACAACATCCTGCTCATTTTTTATTGGAGGCACCTTTCCTCCTAATGGCAGGTTGTAAGAACTACGAACTGAAGGGGGCCAGCCAGCAATTTCGTCGTCAATTTGTATATTTGCCAAGTGCAAACCATGCGCACTTCTTCTTTCTGTTTTTGCAAGTATAGCATCGAAGATAGCAACTTTGCCGTGGTATAATTCTTCAGCGGCGTTCATCAATGCCAATTTGTTTGCAAAAATTGGTTGCATAGTATCCAGAGCCACACCATTGGCAACTGTAAAAACTGCATCTACAGGTAGCGTACCATCTTTCCTTGCTTTCATATTGGTAAGTGCTGCTAATCTGTCTTCATCTGATCTTGGTAAAATTTTAAATGTACTCATTATTATTTTGTTTAAATTGGTTTAAAAAGATTTAATTATCTGTATATAAATATTATTTTTTATTTTTATTTTGATAAAATTGTAAAAATTAAGCACTGAATTAATAAAAAGAGAATAATTTTGTGCTCTTACAATCGTTGATTTCAAAAAAAGTATGTCATTGTGTGGTCGCACAATTGCTGAATTCAAAAAAAGTATGCCATTGTGTGATCGTACAATTGCTGAATTCAAAAAAAGTATGCCATTGTGTGATCGTACAATTGCTGAATTCAAAAAAAGTGAGGCATTGTATGAGCACACAATCGTCGACTTTTTTATAATTGTGTTATTATTTAAAGAAGAAATTAATGATTTTTTAGAGAAACCCGGGCAAGACAAATGAGCCAAAGAAGAGTATTTTAATAAACTTGATTCAGAAATTATTGCTATTCGACGGCCCCCGTCAAACAATTTTCAGTATAAAAGCACTCTTGTTGCCCATGATAATTTTTTCTACAAAGATACTGTTATTTCTTTAATAATGGCATTAAATAAAAATATATTTAATTCTTTTTATTTTGGTATGAAAAAAGATTTTAAAAAAGCCTTTGTATTGATTAAATAAATAGTATTTTTGTAGAAAATAAACTCATAAATTATGAAGCAAATCAAAATATTTTTACCCATAGTATCTTTCTTTTCCTTATTTAATGCTTGTAGTAATATTTGTCAAGAATATCTTAATACTACTTTTCTACCACTAGAATATAAAATGGTTGTTACAGGAAAATACATTGATAGTAGATTCTTTAGAATCATTGGCCGTGAAAATTCAGGGATAATTGACACTACACAAGAAAGTGCTATTTTAGAGGATGAATATAATCAAATTAATATTGGTGATTCGTTAATAAAGAAAAAAAACAGTTTGGATGTGACAATTATAAAGAAAGACACAACTATTGTTACCCCACATTATTGTCATCATCATTAATAAAACAATCTTGCTTTTATGATAATACACGACATTTATGTCGTGTATTATGCAAACAAATACATTTGGCCTTAAGGCCAACAATCATCCTTTCATCATCCAACGCCCTAAAGGACGTTGCTAATCATAAAAAACATACAAATTCCTATTCATCTCCTCATTTATATTTAAACCCTGCCTTCGGTTATAAATATTTTAATTAAAATAATTATGAGTTATGAATGAAAAAATTCGTACCTTTGTACTATGAAAACTACTAAAGAAGTCATTTAATTTCACAATATTTTAAATCATAAAAAACATGGGAATAATTAAAGAATCTAAAGATGTAGACTTCACAGTTCAATCAGAACCTTGGACTGAAGAAGAATTAAAAGATTTTAGAGAAATAATGAAAGAATTAAAAGAGAAAAATTCAAAAAGAAGACTTCAAACTTCAAAATCTAAAAAGAAAGTTGGGGCTTAAAGTAGAACCTTTCTTCCCCTCATTTATATTTAAACCCTGCCTTCGGATCTAAATATAAAAATATTTTAAAAAAGCCTTTGTATTGATTAAATAAATAGTATTTTTGTGGGGAAATAAGAAGAAGTTTACCATATAAAGTCAAACATATTTTTTGCCTTTATTGTAAATCGTAGTACAAATAAATTTTAAGAACAATAATAAATAAAACAAAACACCTAATACTTATGCTAAGGAATATTTTAACAGTTTTGACTATTTTAATTAGTATGACAAGTTTTGCACAAACAAAATCAGCTAATACTATTCCAGACGGATTATATTTAATAGTTAAAACCGATACAGTGGCAACGCAAGTTGATACTTTATCATCAAAAGAAATTGCAATATATTTCAGTAAATTATTTGAAGATTTTAACTCGGATGAATATTTAAGAATTATAATTGACACTACAGAATATGTGCCGCTTGAATTAGAAAAAGAACCTACATCAGAACAACAAACAGAAGCCAAAAAGAAGTTGTTACTGTCATTAACGAAAGAAGCATCTGAAAAACTAAAGTCATTTACAACAAATCATGTCATGAAACACGTAGCACTTGTTGTAGATGGAGAAGCATTGACAATGCATAAAATAAGAGTACCAATTACAAGTGGGCAACTTCAGATAACAAGATGCAATGACAATGCTTGCGAACGACTTTATGTAACATTGAAAGACAATATTAAGATAAAGAAAAAATAGTTGGACTTTAGGGCGAAGAATGCAAACATTGTGCGAAGTTTATATTTCGCACCTCATAAAAACAAAAGAGGCTGCTCATTACAAACAGCCTCTTTTGTTTTCCTAATAGCCTAAAAGCCTAAACACCTAAAAGCCTAGTTCCCCTTCATCTTTAAAACCAAAAGCTTTAAGTCAGCTTGATTAGGATTACTCCAACCTCTGTTGATACCAGTTTTCATTGGGATGCAATCTCCTTTCTTATGCTGAAATGTTTCTTCTTCTACAACAAGAACGCCTTCGCCTTCCACCACAAAGAAAACTACATCAACAGGATTAGAATGAGGAGCAATAGTATCACCTGTTTTTAAAGTTAGATGTACGATATCTAAATTGGTGCTCTCAAATAACAACCTACCATCAAAACGAGGAGCCACCACGGGAGCAGTCTCTACACTAGTTGTATTCATTATATTTCTTTTATCATTATTAATAACATTTTGAACTGCTCAATTGCATTAACTGCGTGAGGAATGTTAGCCGGCATAATAATTGATTCGCCTGCATTTACTATATGTGGTTCGTGATTGATGATGATTTCGGCAGTGCCTTCAATCACCTGCACCATTGCATCAAAAGGAGCTGTGTGCTCACTAAGAGATTGCCCTTTAT
>CAYRBL010000347.1:0-4092 GCA_964422385.1 uncultured Bacteroides sp. | reverse complement strand
AGTTCGAATGATATTTATGATAAAGTTTTAAGTAAAGCTACGCTCAAACAAGATGTATATGGCAATACACTTGAAACTTTCAAGCAATTTAAACAAACTGCTAAAGAAATAATAGAAGCACTTAAAAATAGAGTGCCAGCAACCGAAAAAAGAGTTACTTTTGATTTTGTAGACAAAGGTGAGTTTGAATTTGAGATGAAAGTAGCAGGTGACGTACTCATATTTATGATGCACACTAATATTTTTGAGTTTTCGCGCTATCACGACATTATGCGTACTTCATATATAAAAGAAGATTTAGAAAGATCGTATTGTGGTGTGATAAATATCTACAATTTTTTAGCTGATTCGTTTAAATATAATCGCGAAAATGATTTGGGATATCTTATCGGAAGGATATTTGTGAATAAAGAAATGCATTGCTTTATCGAAGGGAAAAAAGAACTGGGTTGGCTTTACAATAACTTTGCAACAGCAATAATAAATAAAGAAACTGCTCAAACTATAGTTGAAAAAGCAATAGAATACACTATAAATTTCGATTTATTGACACCTCCGTACGACGCTGTGAAGGAAGTTACGGTTTACGATATGCAAAATAGCATTGATAGTATGAAAATAATTACTGGTAAACGCCTTGGTTTTAAGTTCCAAGCAGACCAAGAAGAAATAAAATGATATTTTTTTGAAAATAATTTTGTCAATTAAAAAATTATTTCTAATTTTGCACTCCCAAATATTTGGGAATTGTATTAGGGCCCGTTCGTCTAGATGGCCCAGGACGCTAGGTTTTCATCCTAGAAATCAGGGGTTCGAATCCCCTACGGGCTACATAAATTAAATAAATTAAATTTTAAAAAAAGATGGCTAATCATAAATCATCACTTAAAAGAATCAGATCAAACGACGCAAAGAGAATCAGCAACAGATATTATGCAAAAACAATGCGTAATGCTTTAAGAGCATTCAGAGAGTTGACAGAAAAATCTATTGCTTCTGAGAAATTGCCGAAGATGCTTTCGATGATTGACAAATTAGCAAAGAAATCAGTTATTCATAAAAATAAAGCTGGTAATCTTAAATCTAAATTAATGAGAAAAGTTAACACTTTATAATCATTAAATTTAATTAAAAGAAATAAAAAAGGCTGTTCATTAATATGAACAGCCTTTTTTGTATGCTTATAAGTATAGCCTTTTTGAAAAATAATAAAAAAAAGGGCTTTTAATAAGCCCTTTCGTTTTTTCCTTCTATAAAATTAATAAAAGATTTATTCACAACTTTATTACCACCCGGTGTAGGATACTTTCCTGTAAAGTACCAGTCGCCTAAGTCTTCAGGGCAAGATGCGTGAAGATCTTCTATGGTTTGATATACTATCTGAACCTTTGCTTTGGTATGTTCGGGCGTTAAAAGCTGACTAATCTTTTCGGAAATCTGATCGATAGTAAATGGTTTGTATATTTCGCGTACATAATTTACTATTTGTTCCTTTGGAAGATTTTCCTGAGCTTTTGATTTTTTGTAAACATCATTAATAATACTTTCCTGCTTAGTATCTTTCAACAATTCGATGGCTGCTTTAAAAGCTATGAAGTCGCCGAGCTTAGCCATATCAATACCATAACAATCGGGATAGCGTATTTGAGGTGCCGACGAAGCAATAACAATTTTCTTTGGACCCAAACGATCTAATATTCGGATGATACTTTGCTTTAAAGTGGTACCTCTTACAATCGAATCGTCGATTACTACCAGATTATCGATGTCATTTCTTATCAAACCATAGGTAACATCATAAACGTGGGCTACCAAATCGTCTCTTTGCTTATCTTGCGTAATAAAAGTACGCAATTTAACATCTTTTACAGCCACATTTTCTATTCTTGGGCGGATAGATAATATCTCTTCCAGCTTTTCTTTGGTAAGATTATCGCCTTGCTCCAATATTTTGTCTTTATGAATTTCTTTACAGAAATCATTTAGTCCTTCAACCAAACCATTGAAAGCAACGGAAGCGGTGTTGGGAATATAAGAAAAAACAGTGTTAGCAATATCGTGATCAACGGCTCTGAGGATAGTAGGAGTAAGTAATCGACCAAGCTTTTTGCGCTCTTGATAGATTTTAGCATCTGTTCCACGGGAGAAATATATTCTTTCGAAAGAGCAAGATTTCAATTCGCCAGGTAGTTTACATTCGGGCATCGTTACTGTTCCATCTTTTTTTACAATCAAAGCGTGTCCTGGCATAATTGGTTTTATAGATTTGAAAGGAACATTAAATGCAGTTTGAATAACCGGACGTTCGGAAGCTGCAACCACTATTTCGTCGTCCATATAATAATATGCAGGACGAATTCCTGAAGGATCGCGCATCACAAAAGCATCGCCGTGACCAAACAAACCTGCAATTACATAGCCACCATCCCAATACTTGCACGAACGGCGAAGTATTTTCTGTATGTCAATGTTTTTAGCAATAAGTTCGGAGATATCTTTATTTGTATGGCATTCGGTTTTGTATTTCCTAAAGAGTTCTTCGTTTTCGTCGTCGAGGAACTTACCTATTTTTTCGAGAACTGTTATGGTATCATTCAACTTTGTAGGGTGCTGACCCAGACTTACCAGCTTATTAAAAAGCTCGTCTACATTGGTGAGGTTAAAATTGCCTGCAACCAAAAGATTTCGCGTAAGCCAATTATTTTCTCTTACAAAAGGATGGATATTATCCAAAGTATTTTTACCAAAAGTGCCATAACGAAGATGCCCAAGGAACAATTCGCCAGTAAATTCAACATTTTCTTTAAGCCAATTAACGTCGTTGAGTCTTTCGGGAGTTTTATCTTTTATTTTATGAATTTGTTGGTACACCTGATCAAAAACATCTTTGATAGGGCTCTCTTTATTCGAGCGTTTTATGTTGATATATTCAGTTCCGGGCTTCAGGTCGAACTTAATATTGGCAATACCTGCGCCATCCTGCCCGCGGTTGTGTTGTTTTTCCATTAAAAGGTACAGCTTATTAAGCCCGTAGAGGGTTGTGCCGTATTTTGCCAAGTAATATTCTGCTGGTTTTAAGAGACGGATAAATGCTATTCCGCATTCGTGTTTGATACTATCACTCATAATTGCTAAAAGTTTGTTGCTTTTGACTTTTAAGCGTGCAAAGATACACATTTTTATTAAATATAAGTGTATAAATAAACATAAAAGTGATATTAGTAAGTATTATTATGCTTATTTATTTTTGTTTAGATAAAAGTAACCATTAGTAGCTTATCTGCTTTTGTTTTCTTCTTATTATTAATAAAGAGTAAGACATATATTAGTTTTTACAACCAATGCGCCCAGTTTTTACACTCATTTCGCCCATTATTTACATCTAATTAGCCCCAATAACCGACTTGCGCCCCTGATTTCTTCGGGGCGAGCATCGAAATAAGCTCCTCTAAAAGTAAATTCAGCGCCTCTGGGAGCAAATTCAGCCCCTGTGGGAGTAAATTATACTCCTTTTGTAACAATTTAAAGGAGTAGCGCCCCAAATTCAAAGCCTCTTGTATGATTTAAGCACCACTTAAACAAAATTGGAGTCCTCATATAACAAATTAACTGCTCCTCGCCCCAAAAACAAGACCTCTTTAAGTCGTCGCCAAAGCTCCATTTTCAAAAACCAAGCCTCAATTTTCAAATCCCACTCCTCTGTCCCTAATTTTTGTTCCTAAATAAGTTGTTTCAAGACCTAAATTTTCAATTCCGAAAGCAAAATTATTAATTCCATCTCCTAAATTTTTAAAAACAATTCCTCAATTTCTTGTAGCAGCTCCTCAATTTCTTAAAACGGAAGCACTATTATCTGTTACAAAGCCTTTAATTATTAGTTTACGCCTTTTTATTTTTATAATTATCTTTTTAAAATAAATAACAAAAACATCTTTTTATAAAATAATTATTAAATAAAAACATTATGTATTAAAATTGCTTGTAAAGCGAGGGACAGAGATATAGAAAATAAAATGCCGAAGTGTTCGTTTATTTAGTAGTTTTGTAAAAAATAATTGTAGGACAATTGGACGGTTTAGACAATGTCAAAAT
>CAYRBL010000346.1:0-4151 GCA_964422385.1 uncultured Bacteroides sp. | reverse complement strand
TCGGTTATTCTTGATTACAATCCTAAAACAACCGACCTTTTTACTTTACAAAAAACAATAAAAGATATAGGTTATGAATTATTCATTGAAGAGCTTTCGTTGGCAGAAAAAGAAGAAAAAGAGCACAAACGTTTTAAGGATTTAAAGAAAAAACTTATAATAGCTACCATATTTACACTTCCTGTATTTATTATTTCAATGTTTTTTTGCCATTTATTTTACAGACAGGATATTTTGTTACTCTTTCTTACTATTCCAGTTGTATTTTATTGTGGAGCTGAATTTTTCATTACAGCATTTAAGCAAGCAAGACATCGAATGGTTAATATGGATACTCTTGTTGCGATGGGTACAGGTGTTGCGTTTAGTTACAGCTTTCTCAACAGCTTGTTCCCTTCTCTTTTGAATTCATCTTATGATGTTCTTTTTTACTATGAATCGGCTTCAGTTATTATTACTCTTATATTATTAGGAAGATTTTTGGAGGAAAGAGCTAAAACCCGTGCTTCTTCTTCTATTAAAAAGTTAATGGATTTACAACCCAAAACAGTTACAGTTATTCGTTACGGTCGTGAGATTGAATTGAGCATTAAAGATGTTATTAAAAATGATGAAATTCTTATTAAACCTGGTGAAAAAATTAGTGTTGACGGCAAAGTAATTGATGGCAGTTCATACATCGACGAGAGTATGATTACGGGTGAAGCTGTTCCAGTTAATAAAATTAAAAACGACAAAGTATTTGCAGGCACTATCAATCAGAATGGGACAATAACTATTGTGTGCGAAAAGACGGGCAGGGATACTTTATTATCTCAGATTATTAAGATGGTTCAGGAGGCACAAGCTAGCAAACCTCCTATTCAAAAGTTGGTTGATAAGATTGCGGGCATCTTTGTGCCTATAGTTATTGTGGCAGCTTTATTAACATTTATTGGGTGGTTTTTTATTGGAGGCGCATCTTTTGCTTTCGCGATTACAAATACAATTACAGTACTTATTATTGCTTGTCCGTGCGCTTTGGGACTTGCAACTCCTACTGCATTGATGGTTGGTTTGGGCAAAAGCGCTGAGCACGGAATATTGGTAAAAGATGCCAATAGTTTGGAGATTGCGCATAAGATTAATGCAATGGTGTTCGACAAAACTGGAACTATAACCGAAGGTAAACCTATGATTACCGATCTAATCTGGACAAATGAATACAACATTACACTTCAACAATCTATTTTGTTTGCTATCGAGTATCGTTCGGCGCATCCTTTGGCCAATGCAATCGTGAAGCATCTTATGAACATTACTAAATCAAACATTCCTTTTAGTAAGTTTGAGAATATTTCAGGAAAAGGAATAATGGCTACCTATAATAATAATGTATACCTTGTTGGGAATACTAAATTAATGGAGGAGCATACTATTAATATTCCTACTCAACACCAAGAGACTATTGATAATTTGACTTCCGAAGCAAAGACTATTATTTTGTTTGCAAACAATACAGGTTTGTTGGCAATTATTGCAGTTGCTGATAAAATAAAAGATACTTCTTTCGAAGGGATAAAGGCTATAAAAGCATTAGGGATTAAAACATATTTACTGACTGGCGACAATAACAAAACTGCTACTGTTATTGCTCAAAAAGCAGGTATCGACTCTGTAATTTCAGAAGTATTGCCTACACAAAAGGCAGAATTTATTAAAGAATTACAAGCAAAAGGGATGATAGTTGCGATGGTTGGCGACGGTATTAACGACGCTATTGCGCTTACTCAAGCTAATATAGGTATTGCAATGGCGCATGGTTCGGATGTAGCGATGGAGAGTGCCGGCATTACTTTAATCAATACGGATCTGAAACAAATTTTAGGAGCTATTAAATTGTCGAAAGCTACCATTAAAACGATTCGTCAGAATTTGTTCTGGGCTTTTATTTATAATATTATTGCTATTCCTATTGCGGCTGGTGTTATTTACCCGTTCACAGGTTTTTTATTGAATCCGATGATAGCTGCAGCTACTATGGCGATGAGTTCAGTGTCGGTGGTTACCAATAGTCTTCGGTTGAAGAATACTTCTCTTTAAAGGCAAAATTACGAATTACGAATTACGAATTACGAAAATTTGGTAATATTGTGATTTGGCGATTTGGTGATTTAAGAAAGCTTTTTACTCATAAAACTCATAAGTATATTTTGTTTTGGATTGAAAGGCTCCTTCAAAATAGTTTTCTTCTGTGTCTAAAACACCTTTTACGTAAGTAGATTTTGTTTCTTCAAATATTTTGCCTTCGTAATATGTTATAAAATCTACTATATTTCCTGCTGCATCGTAGGTGTATTTATCACTTCCAAAATAGCCATTATCAAAACGTTTCCGCGTCTTTTCTATCAATCTGTTATTCGCATCATAAATTAAAGTATCTATTACATTCACCTTTCCTGCATCTATACTTTCGGTTTTTTTCACAAGATTAGCATTTAAATAAAAATAGTCTTCTATATAAGCACTTTCAAAGCTTTTATTTATATGTTTTATCTTTGTAATATGCCCCAAACTATCGTACATATATTCTCTGGCACAATCTATACTCCCTAACGAATACAGTACATTAAGCACACAATTCCCCTTATTATCATATTCAGAAAGGGATTGCACCGTTGAAGTAGTATCTTTTGGCGTATTGTATGCAACTTTTATTAAATTGGTATCTTGATATTGAAAAGAGGTAAATACATTTACTTTTTCATTATAAATATAGGATTCTTTAATCCGTTTACCAATTGCATTATATTCGAATTCGACAGTATCGGCATTTTCAACAGAAAATATCAACTGATTATTTGAATTATATTTATAAAAAGAAGTGTCAATTCTATATTCTGGTCCATCGCAGCCATCTACAAATCCCGAAAATGTCTTTAAAATTAAATTGTTCCTTTCGTCATATTCCATCTTGTTTTCCGAATACAATTTATCTTCATAATACTCTTTTATTGAGGTTGCATTTCCATACTTTGAATAAGAATAGATATATTTTGAAACTAATTTATTTTTATCATTATAATTAAGTTTAGTAATGGTTTTAATTTTATTTTTAAGGATATAATCTAAATATTTCTGTTCGTTTAATGCTTTTTCTTTATCTATTAAAATATTTTGGTATGAATGCTGTTCATCTCTTACCGTTTCGTCGTCGATAAGCTGCGCTTTTATTTGTATTAAAACAAAACAAAGAAATAAAGTCAACAGTATTTTTTTCATTATTAAAATATTTATTTAAGTAGCAAAAATACACAATAAACGGATACAACAGTAAAATATTTTTATCTACGCTATGCTTCTCTACTAAGCCTCCAGTATTTTTATAGAAATAAAAAAAAGTGTACAGCGACACTCCCAAAATTGAAGATGACATGGGATACTTGTACAGCGTCACTCCCAAAAATGATGATGATGCGGGACATTGTACAGCATCATTGCCAAAATTGATGATGACATTGTACACTTGTACAGCGTCATCACTCAAACTGAGGATGACATCGGACACTTGTACATCGACACCGCCAAAACTGAGGATGACATCGGACGCTTTTATATTGCATTCCTCGAAATCGATGATGACATGGGACAAATGTACAGCCTCATCATCGATTTCGGGGGTGCTTATGTATGTGTATTTTGTAAAATATTTGGTTTGAAATATATGATGGAATATATTATTAAATAATTATAAAAAAAATGATTCCTGACAAAAACATTTTAACTTAATAAACCTGCCTTTCATTTAGGGCAATACATTTATGTGTTGTATTATGTTCCCTTCGACCCTAGCCCAAAGACCATAAATAGAATTATTAGATAAAAAAAGAATTTTATTAAATATATTTGCAGTAGAGAATATTATTGTATCTTTGTAGAGCGTTTTAATAAAAAAGAAATCATGAAAAGAATACATTTGATTATAATAACCTCTATAATATTCATCACTCCTTTTTTAACAAAAGGACAAAACATATCTATTGCAGCATCTAAAATGAACATTCTATATTTAGGCAAAGCAAACCCATTGGATATAGTTGTAGAAAATATGAAATGTGGTTCTTTTTTTATTACTACAAATAATGGAAAAATAAAAGGGACTAAATGTAAAT
>CAYRBL010000345.1:0-4160 GCA_964422385.1 uncultured Bacteroides sp. | reverse complement strand
CTGTTTTAAGTTAAATAAATATGTAAATTTACACTTTTAAAAAATAAATAATTTAAACTATGAGAAAAATATCTTTAATTTTAGTAGCATTCTTAATGTCAGGCTTGTCTAGTCTGTATGCTCAAAAAGAAATGGTACAGTTTTTTGCAGCAGGCAAAGCTGAAGCATCTAATTTGGTTAATAGTTTTGTGGAACCTTTCCTCGGAACTTTTGGAAACAACCTAAATAATGGATGGTACTCAACAGCTGATCCATTGAACACAGGCAGATTTACAATCTCATTTGGAGTATCAGGCTCGTTTGTCCCAGCCGACAAACAAACTTTTACAATTCAACCATCAAATTTAATTGGTACACCCAACAATCAGCCTGTAGTAGCGCAAACAATGTTTGGAGCCAACACTACACCAGGTGATATATATGTAAAATATAATGGTGGGGCAAATAAAGTAGCATTAGCAGTGCCAAAAGGTTCGGGGTTGAATATATCACCACTACCAGTATTGCAAGGAAGTGTTGGATTGATAAAAAATACAGAATTAATGTTGAGAGTATTTCCAAAACTAGACGTAAAAGGATACAAAGCCGGATATTTTGGAGTAGGAGTGAAGCACGACATCAAACAATGG
Organism: uncultured Bacteroides sp.; assembly: GCA_964422385.1. Taxonomy (GTDB): domain Bacteria; phylum Bacteroidota; class Bacteroidia; order Bacteroidales; family JACABE01; genus JBAXLO01. Next base: position 3,531 of record CAYRBL010000345.1, on the reverse strand, counting down.
ATACCATTTATGAGCAAATTGCCTTTCTCTTTATCTTTCATCGGCACCTACACAAGCGCAAGTTTGGAATTAACAGACGGACCATTTGTAAAATCAGCAAACCCAAACAGCACCGCATACAATGATCAGGCAATAAAATATGGCGGAACTGCTTGGAGTACAAGTTTGATTATCTCTAAAAAATTACCTGTAGTTACCTTCTATGGTGGATTAAAATTGTCGCACTACAGCACCGAATTAAATGTAACAGGTCATTTCCCTATAGCATCATTCAGCACAGGTGGACTTGCTCAAGAAGTAGGTATAGCCGACCCAATTAGCTTAAGCACATCAGGAAACCAGTTTGGATTGAATGCAGGTATGAGGATTAAATTAGGCATATTTGCAATAGCCGCCGACGGAGTATATGCACCAGGCGGATATTCGTCAGCAACTTTAGGATTTGTATTTGGAGTTTTTAACTAAGAAAAAAACTATACAATATATATATAAGAAGCGGTCTATTTTTAGGTCGCTCCTTTTTATTTTAAATCGGTAATGGCAAATAAATCTACAAACCATTGCGGGCATCTGCACGGACGCATATTACTACGGTTGACAAAAACCAAAACAGTTTCGGCAGTATTCAAAAGTTCGCCTTTATGATTGTAGATTTCATATTCGAATTTCATCTTAGTAGTGGGTAGTTCTTTTATAATAATTTTTATGGTAAGAATATCGTCGTATAAAGCAGGACGTTTGTAATTAATATTCATAGAAACCACAGGCATCATCACACCACTTTCTTCCAATTGACGGTAAGTAGTGCCTAATTGTCGTAAGGCTTCAACTCTTCCAACTTCATAGTATTGAGCATAGTTACCATAGTAAACATAACTCATCTGATCGGTTTCTGCATATCTTACCCTTAATGTTGTTTCGGAAATAAACATAGCTTAAATTTTCTGCAAACTTACAATTTTTATTAATATTAGATGTCAAAAAAATATTAAATAAAGGTATTAACTTAATGTTAAGAATCTTAAAAAAGTTAACATTTTATTAAGGTTTGATTTAACATTTTTTATTGGTAAAAAAGCAAAAAAACACAAATAATACTTTTTTTAATAGAATATTATTCTTAATATTGTTGGGTCTTAAGGATGGTGTGATATTAAAAATATATTATTGAAAACAAACAGTTTGGTAAAAAGGGTAGTAAAAACTTAAAAAAAGGACAAAATTTTGCATATACAAATAAAAATTAAAAAATACAATAAGAAATAAATTTTTTTTTTAACTTTTTTAGAAGGAATTTTGTTGAAAAATTGAGCTATCCCCTGTAAAACTTAAGAGAATTGAAATATAAGAATATAAAAAGACACTAACTAAATAAAGAAATGCTAAAAATATCAGGATGTTAAAAACGATGGAAATCGATTACAAAATTGTTTGGGGAAATTGCTTAAAAATAATTCAAGATAATCTTGGAAACAGCCAGAGTTATAAAACGTGGTTCGAGCCTATAAAACCTGTTAAGTTAGATAACAGTGTTTTGACGATACAGGTGCCGAGCCAGTTTTTTTACGAATGGCTGGAAGAACATTACATTGGATTGCTTAAAAAGACGATTAAAAAAGAATTGGGTGTAAATGGTAGGCTAGAGTATAGTATTATAATGGATAATTCTTCATATGGAAAAGACCCATATACGATAAAGGTTCCGACATCGAATAAAAAAGCTACACAAAATCAAGCTGTAAATATGCCAATAGATATTAATAATAACTCTTCAAAAGAGATTCCAAATCCTTTTATTATACCAGGATTAAAGAAGATTAAGGTTAATTCGCAGTTGATTGACCATTATTCTTTCGATAGTTTTATAGAAGGAGATTGCAACAGATTAGCCAGATCTGCAGGATATGCAGTGGCCGAAAATCCAGGAAAAACTGCATTTAATCCATTACTTATTTATAGCAATGTAGGCTTGGGCAAAACACATTTGGCTCATGCTATAGGTATACAGGTTAAAAATAATTTCCCTGATAAAACTGTGCTTTATGTAAGTACTGAGCAATTTATTCAACAATATATCGACTCGATTAGAAATAATAATCACAATGATTTTACACATTTCTATCAGATGATGGATGTATTAATAATTGATGACATACAATTTTTAGCTGGTAAAGAAAAAACTCAGGATGTATTTTTTCATATTTTTAATTATCTACATCAAAGAGGAAAGCAAATAATAATAACTTCGGATAAAGCACCAGTTGAAATGAGTGGAATGGAACCACGATTAATCTCAAGATTTAAATGGGGATTATCTGCTGATTTGCAAATACCAAACATTGAAACAAGAATAGCTATACTTCAGAAACGTTTGTATAATGATGGTATCGAAATGCCAGCTGAGGTTATCGAATATCTTGCTTACAGCATTACAAATAATATTCGTGAATTGGAAGGTGCCTTAATTTCGTTACTTGCGCAATCATCTTTAAATAATAAAGTAATCACTTTGGATTTAGCAAAACAGATGATTGATAAATTCGTTAAAAATACTACCAGAGAAATATCTATAGACTTTATTCAGAAAATAGTTTGTGATCATTTTAATATTCCTGTAGAAAAAATTGCATCTAAAACTCGCAAAAGAGATGTTGTTCAAGCTCGACAACTAGCGATGTGGTTTTCTAAGAAATTAACAAAAGCTTCCTTGGCTTCAATTGGTGCACAATGTGGAAACAAAGATCACGCTACAGTTTTACATGCTTGTAGAACCGTAAGTAATCTGTTGGAAACTGATAAAAGTTACAAGAGCAATATTCTGGAATTAGAAAAGAAATTCAAAATCTAAATAAACCAGATATAAGAAATAACAAAAAAGCAGTAAAGATTCTTTACTGCTTTTTTTATTTAATTTAATCGTTAGATTTAAAATTTTCATGATTTCCATCACAGAAAGGCTGTGTTTTTGAATTTCCACAACGACATAAGGATTTATTATCTTTAAGAATAATTTCATTTCCCTTTTCATCCTGAATTTTAAATGCACCTTCAATAATAAAAGGACCATCATTCATTACTGTAATAATTACTGATTTTTCATCAGCTGAAATATCTTTTTCTACGTCTATATTCATCTCAAAGTCCAATGCTTTTGTAGGGCATCTCTTAATTGTGTTAATTAATTCTTCAGTTGTTGCAGCATTAGGATCTATCCAAGGACGTTCACCGGGTTTAAAAACATCAGGTAGTTGTCTGAAACAAATTGCAGCATGAATGCATAGGTCAGGTTTCCAGATTATAGTAAGCTCACCATTAGAGTATTTCTTTGTAACTTTTTCCATTTTATTATTTGATTAATTAATCAGTAAATATAATAACAATTAATTTAATAAGATTGTTAGTAAATAATTAATTATTTATGAAAAAATCATTTGTAGATTGAAGAATGTATTGTAATTTTGACCCCTATTAATAACCAAAATTAGTTTTAAACTAAAACATTAAAGATATGGCAAAAAGAACAATAGTAGC
>CAYRBL010000344.1:1990-4170 GCA_964422385.1 uncultured Bacteroides sp. | reverse complement strand
AGGAAAATATCGAAAATATAAATGAATATATTTGCTATGTTAGCACCATTACTTTGAAGGGGGCTAGGGGGATGTTTCTGTATAATACTATTTTTTCTTTTTGTCTTATATAATATTCCTATTAAATAAAACAAAAAGAAGACAAGAAAAGCCATTAAAACCATTATGGTATGAATAAAAACATCTTTTTCTTTTATTTTTAAAATAAAGACAATTCTTTTACTAAAAGTATCTCTAATTAGCATTTCTACTTTTATTTATTTAAAGAAAAACATTTATATTTTAATAGCAATAGTAGAAATAAGACTACCGAAGTTAGCAGGAAGACCGACTCGGGTAGTGGGTAGACCGACTCACGGTGTCCGTCTACCCAGAGCATGTCAAGGTAGACCGACTACCAGAGTGGATCTACCCAGAGCATGTCAGGGTAGACCGACTACCAGAGTGGATCTACCCAGAGCGTGTCAGGGTAGACCGACAACCCGAGTGGGTCTACCCAGAGCCCGTCAAGGTAGACCGGCTACCAGAGTGGGTCTACCCAGTGTCCGAAACCATCTTGTTTCGCCTTTAGCTCGTCATATTAACTAATTACAGTTTTTAATCATACCAAAACAAAGAAAAAGACCAACATTTGAACTTAAAAAAAGGCTATTAGTCGTTGAGACTTTTAGTCTTTTAGGAAGAAAACCTAACAGGTTTTGGAAACCTGTTAGGTTTAGTAAAAAAGAAAAAGCCTTTATCTTACAAAAGCTTTTGATGTAGTTATTTCTTAAATCACCAAATCACCAAATCACCAAATCGCAAAATCGCAAATAAGATTGAATAATTCAAATAACTTTTATCTTATTAAAATGTTTTGTTTATCTTTGTATCGAATTATAAAGAGTGAATTCAATTATGAGTATGTTTCTTAAAATAATAATATAATGAGAAAGAAAGTTACTATTATCTTTCTTTTCTTTCTTCTGCTAGCAATAACTACTTTCGCACAGCTTGCTAAGAATAAAATTGCAGGTGTTTGTTTTAGGGTCGACGACCAACAAAACACTGCTAAATGGCACGACTATGCTACTGTTTTTAGAAAGTATAATATGCATTTTTGTTTAGCTCAAAACCTCGACAAAGGTTTTGTCGATCCTGTTTATTTAGATAGTATCCGCAACTTAGCCTACGAAGGCAACGAATATCTTGACCATACTCCCTCTCATTCGCTCTCTTTTATCACAATGAATACCTATTCCGATACATTGGCATATTCAGGAAATCCTTGGGTCGATCATATTAATGGTAAAATAGTCTGCTTTAAACCAGGACCTATCATTAGCTCTACTCCAGGCAATGGACTCTTGGATTTGGTTAATGGTAATATGTTGATAAGCCACGACAATGGCGCTTTTAATAACTTAGGCTATACCACTTCTACCTTTTATTTCGCTTTGTATATCCAAGGTTTAAATGGGATATATCCTTATATTAGTTTACAAAATCTAAACTCTAACGACCCTGACACTTTAGTAATACAGTCGTTTTGGCAAGAGAATATAACATTACCCAACGCTGCTAATTTAAGCTATACCACCCTAACTCAATATGATTTGCATTTGCCAATAGAGGTCAGAAAACTTATTGCACAACGATCCTTATATCTTGCTAATTTATTCAATATGCCCACTCCTAAAACCATTATAATGCCCGACGGTCCTTATGCTTTGTTGAAGGCAAATGAAATAAAAGAAGTATGGGGTGATATGTATAATTATACTACATCAAATTCGGGATATACCGCCTCTTACAAATGCTATAATGAATTTAATCCTGATAAATTAAAAAGATGGTGTTTTACCTGGGGCGATTTTGCTGAAGAAAGAAGTACATTTAGTAGTATTAAAAAGACTATTGCTAACAATATAGCCAAACATTATGTTCAGGTAAACTTATGTCATTTTGTTAATCTAGTAGGTGGATGGCCCGGCTTTATCAGCAGAATGGACTCCCTTTTGGGTTGGTTGCACGACAACAATATTCCTGTAAGAACTTACAAGCAATGGACAGATAACTTATATGATACTATCGCCAGCCCTTTTGCAAATACATTTCCTTCGCCTGGAGTTGATTTAGATAAAGACGGGATGCCTGACGGATATTATATTGCCAGCCTCGACACTACTGATGGCGTTGCG
>CAYRBL010000344.1:0-1890 GCA_964422385.1 uncultured Bacteroides sp. | reverse complement strand
GTTTCCTCTTATCACAAACGCTATTTCCTACATCTGGACTTTGCCAAATGGAGTCACAGGTTCGAGTACTACAAATAATATCATAGTCAACTATAGTGCAACGGCTACTAATGGAAATATAAGTATAAAAGCACATAATACTTGTGGAAATAGCAATGCAATTACGCTTTCAATTACTGTTAAGCCAAGTCCTGCAACACCTGTTATTACTCAAAATGGGAATAATCTTGTGTCGAATGCCAGTGTAGGAAATCAGTGGTATAATTTAGGTTCGGGGCTTATCAACAATGCTACTTCTAATATATATTCGCCTCAGATATCAGGTAAATATTTTACCATTGTAAGTAGTAATGGCTGTAGTTCCGACTCCTCTAACATTATATATTATAATAATCTTAGTGTTTTGGAAGCAAATTATAATAAGACTATTAGGCTTTATCCAAATCCTGTTAAAGATAATCTAACAATAGAATCTCCTACGAATGCTAACCAGAAATTAGAGATTATAAATCTTCTTGGGCAAACAATGTATACCTATTATATATATAGCAAAGCAACAATTGATGTCTCTTCTTTTCCAAAAGGAGTTTATTTAATAAAGATAAATACACCGAATGGAGTTGTTGTAAAGAAATTTGTAAAAGAATAAAGAATCATAATGAGAAATAAAATACTTTTAATACTACTAATACCGATTACGATGATATGTTGCAAACCTACTAATAAATTAGAAACTGTAGCCAAAGTTGACTTAGAAAAATACGCAGGCTTATGGTACGAGATAGCCTTGTATCCTGTAGTATTCGAAAAAGGATGTAGCTGCACTACTGCCGAGTATGTACTAACAGGCAAAGATTATGTGAAAGTAATAAACCGTTGCAGAAAAGGAGGAGTTGATGGCAAAGAATCGGTAATCGAAGGCAAAGCTTTTATTGTAAAAGGAAGCAACAACGCTAAATTAAAAGTGCAATTCTTTTGGCCATTCAAAGGCAGCTACTGGATAATTGGCTTAGCTGATGATTACTCATGGGCAATAGTTTCGCACCCAAACAGGAAATACTTATGGGTATTATCTAGAACACCTCAATTGCAAGAAGGCGTTTACGAAAAGATATTACAAATAATAAGAGAAAAAGGCCTCGAACCTGAAAAGATGATAAAGACACTGCATAAATAAGCAGCATCTTTAGCCTAAGTTATATCTTTAGCCTTTCTTAATTCTTAATTCTTAATTGAGAGAACTTGCATCGCTGCATCCAGGTAAGTGTATACATCCAAAGGCATTTGGTTTTTATACTTAGAATCCCGCTTGTGCCCTAAGCGAACAACCACTGCATTGTATTGTGGTATTACAAAAATATATTGACCTAAGATTCCACGTGCAAAAGGAATCTTCATACCATTGTAATCAACAATCCACCATTGATAGCCATAGTAGTTAACTACGTCTTTGTTCTCATTAACTAAAAAAGTATCGGCAGCCAAAGCTTGTGCTAAATAAGTATAAGAAATGATTTGCTTGCCATTATATCTGCCACTGTCTAAAACCATTTGTCCGATGCGAGCAAAATCTCTGGCATTAGAACTAAAACAACAATACGACTTCTCCATACCTTCTTTTTTATCAAGATACCAAAGAGCATCGTGCTCGGCACCTAATGGTTGCCACAACTTTTCGGAAGCATAATCAGCAAGATGTTTACCTGTTGCTTTTTCTAAAACAAAACCTAGTAGCTGTGTATTTCCACTTAAATAATTAAAAACTTTGCCGGGTTGCTCTACCACTTTAAGCGAAAGGATAAGTTTTTTAAGGTCGCTGCCATAATATGCCTGCGTAGTTTTAGAGAAAGGACTCCCATAGCTTTCGTCCCAGTTAAGGCCCGAACTCAT
>CAYRBL010000343.1:0-4170 GCA_964422385.1 uncultured Bacteroides sp. | reverse complement strand
AAAAAGATGTTGAATCAATACGAAACCGTTTTCATTATGACTCCCGTTTTGTCTGATGAACAGATGAAGGAAACGGTAAAGAAATTTCAGACTTATCTACATGATAAAGGTGCTGAAATTATTTTTGAGAACAACTGGGGATTAAAGAAATTAGCTTATCCAATCCAGAAAAAGACTACAGGTTTTTATTACCTGATCGAATTTAAGGCAGAACCTACTTTAGTAGCAGATCTTGAAGTTGCATATAAACGTGACGAACGCTTATTAAGATTCTTAACAATCAGACTTGACAAACATTCAATTGCTTACAATGAGAAAAGACGTCAGTTAGCATTTGATAAGAAGCACAAAACACACGAAGTAAAAGTAGAGAAAATCGAAATTGCACAATCAGGTAATTAATAGTTAAACTAAAGGACAATGGCCGAGAATAGTTCAGAAATAAAGTATTTGACCCCGATAGCGGTTGAAACTAAAAAGAAGAAATATTGCCGTTTTAAAAAGAGCGGAATTAAATATATCGATTATAAAGACGCAGACTTTTTATTGAAATTCATTAACGAACAAGGTAAAATTCTTCCAAGAAGACTAACCGGAACTTCACAGAAATTTCAGAAAAAAGTAGCTCAAGCAGTGAAAAGAGCGCGTCATTTATCATTATTACCTTATGTTGCAGATTTATTAAAATAAGGAGACACAAAAATGGAAGTAATTTTAATACAAGATGTAACTAACTTAGGTTACAAAGATGATATCGTAAAGGTAAGAAATGGTTACGGACGTAATTATTTAGTACCAGAAGGATTTGCTATTATGGCAAGTGAATCTAACAGAAAGATCCATGCTGAAAACATGAAGCAGAGAGCTTTTAAACTAGAGAAAATTAAAACTGAAGCTGAAAAATTAGCTAAAGGTATCGAAAATGTTACTGTTAAAATTGGTGCTAAAGCTGGTGCTAATGGTAAGATATTTGGTTCTGTAAATGCAATTCAAATAGCAGAAGCTTTAAAAGAACAATTCAGTTTCGAAATTGATCGTAAGAAAATTACTATCGAAGGTGAACATATTAAAGAGTTAGGAACTTATAAAGCTAAAATCAATCTTCATAAAGAAGTGAAAGTTGAAATTAACTTAGAAGTTATCGCAGAGTAAATATTTGTTTTTCATAATATTTTTGTTTTGGAACCCGACAATCTTGTCGGGTTTTTTTATTTAAACCAAATGCTATCAAAAAATAATATTAAGTTCTTAACGTCACTTCATGTTAAGAAATATAGAGAAGAAAATGCTCAGTTTATAGCCGAAGGTGTTAAACTAGTTGGAGAATTACTTAATAGTAATTTTAATATCATTGAGATATTTGCTTTAAAAGAATGGATTGTAAAAAACCCTTCTATTAATAAAGTACAAGTAACAGAAATTGACTCTAAAGAATTAGAACGTATAAGTGGACTAAGTACGCCTAATCAAGTAGTGGCTTTAGTTGAAATACCTAAATCTGAAATTAGTTTTAAAGAAATTTATACAGATTTAGTTTTAGCTTTAGACGACATTAAAGATCCAGGAAACCTAGGTACTATTATCCGTATTGCCGACTGGTTTGGAATTAAAAACATTGTTTGTTCACAAAATTCGGTTGATGTATATAATCCAAAGGTAGTACAAGCAACTATGGGATCGATAGCTAGGGTTAATGTTTTTTACACTAATCTATATGACCTTATTTCTTCAGCTCCAAAAGATATAAATATATATGGTAGTTTGCTTGAAGGAGAAAATATTTATACAAAAGAAATCTCATCAGAAGGAATTATAGTAATTGGCAACGAAGCAAAGGGCATCTCAGCGGATATTCTTCCTTTGATTACAGAAAAGATACACATACCTTCTTTTGCTGTAAATAAAAACAATAAAGCAGAATCATTAAATGCTTCGATTGCTACAGCAATCATTTGTTCAGAATTTAAAAGGAGAAGTATTCTTTAATATAAGGATATTAATTCTATCGATTTACAAATAAAAAAAGAGCCACTCAATTGAGTGGCTCTTTTTTTATTTACTATGAGAAAAATTTATTTTATTAATGATATATCTTTGTATTATCTCTATAACCAGCAGCTTTATTGCTATACCAATCTGTATAAGAGTTTCCATTACTTAAACACCATGAAGCAAATTTTAAATATGCACTAATAATAGGTGCTTTTTCAATAGGGTAATCAAATCTTGTTGCAAAGTTAACTGCCCATGGTAGGTTACTCTTAGTTTTGAAATATTTTCCTTGTGCAGGAATGCTATTATCATCACCTGTGCCAAAAAGAGCTACATTCATTAAGCTTGTTGGAGCCATATTTGGTAAATGTATTTCATACCCTCTACGTTTGTCAGATATTATAAAAGGATTGTAAGGAGGATTTCCTAAAACAGATGCATCAACTGCTTGAGCTAGTTTTATAACTAAATTTAAAGTATCAGGAGTACCATGTGTTCCACCTATTGAAGTATTAATACCAGCTAAACCAACAGGATTTGTACCACTAATATTTGTAAAATGTTTGTATGCATTGTCAAAAGCAATAATTACAGCTTTAGCTTGATTTACTTCTAAACCATTTGCGCCAACATTAATATAATTTTCTGTTAAATTAAAACCTGTAACACTTGTTACTGCTCCTGGTAGTATTGGTAATTGGAATCCGAAACCATTTTGATAACCTGCTCCTGTAGCACGAACAATTAGTTTTGCATGTATTTCTACAACTTTATGTTGAGCATTTTCAATTTGATTAAAATTATAATCAACCACAACATCATTCATATCATAATCTCCTTTTCCTGGCCAAAGATCTTCAAAAGCTAAGGTTCCAGTTACATTTTGACTAGGGAAATAAGTATTAAATGCTTTAGCAGGATCATTAGGATAATCATCACTATTATCAGGAACGCCATCGCCATCTGTATCTGTTGGGCCAGGAGTTATTGCAGGTACATTACTATTATCAATTGCAGTTACAGGATTAGATTTTACATAAAATAAAAGATCATTAAAATCATTATCTGATCCACCTTCACGATTCATATCTTCAAAACCAATTAAAGTTAATTGTCTTGCAGCATCATGTAATAATACATTATGACGTTTGTTTGCTGGATTAGATTCACTATTAAAGTTAGGATTAGAATATTTTAATCCAACACCACTTGTAACCTGAGAACCATTCCAACCATCAGAAATACATACCCAACCTATGCTTGTATTTGCAGGGAATCTGCCAATATTTACTTTTGCACCTGAAGCTAAATTACCTCCGCTTCCAGGTAAAGATGCGTTTGGATAGATAATATATATAGAGTCTATCTGACTTGCAGATGTTGGAGGATTGTTTGTATTATATTTATAATATCCTAATACGTTTCTATAACCTGCACCTTCTGATACAAATGTTACAAATACATCACAAAGTTCATTTAATTTAGTATCTGTTGGTGTATTTTGAATATATTCAGGATGAAATGAAGGTACTGGAGAACGTTCAGGTAAACTAGCATTAACACTTTGTAAAAATGAATTATCAATTACATCGTATCCTGCTATATTATTTGGCAAACCCTGGTTGTCATAACCAGTACATAAGAATCTAACTTTACTAATATTTGACACAGGTGTAAGTAAATTTGCAACTGTTTTGTTCTTTGAAATTTTTCCACCTAATATACAACTTACATTTCCGTTTAATACGCTTACTTTTTGTTCAGAAGGCAAACCTAAGAATCTAGTGGCAACTACTACTTCGTTCATATATGAAGGTATTGCTCTGCTAAATTGTAAAACTCCATTGGCATCAACCATACCAGAGGTTATATATGTACCTCCATTGTCAGCTAAGTCTGTTAAAATATCAACTCTTACTCCAGTTAATGGGTTTCCTTGATTGTCTTCAGCTTTAATTGTAAATAAAACATCATTTGTTGTCTTAAAATTAAATTCAGGACTTACAACTAATTTATCCATAGTTGTAATTCCACTTGCATCTGGATTAATTACGTTGTTTTCTGCGTCTTTTTTACACGATGTAAAAGTTACCATTCCTATCGAAAGTAACATTAAACTTATTTTTAGAATACTTTTTTTCATGGCGAATGAATTTTTGTTATTATTTAATTTAATTT
>CAYRBL010000342.1:0-4174 GCA_964422385.1 uncultured Bacteroides sp. | reverse complement strand
ATCGTGAACGTAATCCAAAACCATAGCCTCCTACTATTGGTTCAATATCTTTTTGGAGTGTTACAGTAATTGGATTGCCAGGAATAATTTTAGTAAATAAAGCATTGTCTTTTGCCCAAGGATTGTTGCCTGTCCAGGCAGTTCCTATATCTCCAAAACCTATAATTTGAAAGTTGTTTAAGAAATCAGACTTAATAGGTTTCTTTGATAAGTACCGAAACAACGGCATACGCAATTCGCTATTTATAACTGCAAAACTATTACCATTGCGTATGTTTTGCGTAAAGCCGCGCATATTAGTTGCTAATGTTTGGTACGAATAATTCTGATCAGTTGCTATGTTAATATCATTATTAAAACGTGGGAAAAGCCAGTTATCAACACCACCTAAATAATAAATAAGTTTGTTCTGTCCAAAGGAGGTGCTTGTTGCAAAACGATTGGCCCAGATAAATGACTTATGTATCTTTTGATAATTCCTAAAGTCGAGGCCTACCACAAACAGATTTTTCTTTTCGTTGATGACAGATTGGTAATACTCGCCCCAAAACTTATAACGGGTACCATTGTATAAATTTAAACCTACATAACGGGTATTATCAAATATAAATTCACCCTTCAAGCCGGTACGATAGGTATTGTTATCTGGTCTTTTTAGATTGATAAGATCTCGTGTTGAAAGGAAAACTTCTCTATCATTTCTTACAAAAACAGTACCTTTTACACAGCTTACAACACTGAAAGGCCATTTGAGAATATAGTATGCTTCGTGCGAATATTGTTTAGAATCGTATTGATCAGTGTAATTATCTATAGACTGTCGGTGGAGAATAAATTGCCTGTCGAGACGGTGTTTTAAGTTCTCGAAACTGATAAGATACTCCATATTATCGAAGCTAAACGAAAAACGCACTCCTCCTGTTATACGATAATCTTCCATCAAATCCGACATCCCAATCTTCATCAGAATATTCATACCGGGATTCAAATAAATGGGTGCTCCTCCTCCCGAAAACTGTTGGTAGTTTGCATTAAGAAAACTAAAATCTAATTGCGAAGTAACATCATTTATAGAATACTGCACATCATAATTCCGTTGTTTGGTAGCAAAGAAATTTGTTTCTACATTATCGTTTTCAGTATTGGAAGAGTCTTTAGGATTGATTTTTATGATAGCCTGCTTGTCGAATTTATAATTATCAATGTCCACACTAGCAGTATCCCTCTTTAGTTTTATATCCGAATAATGCACATTCACCAGCCGCTTCTTTTTGTCAACAGGTGCTTCAAGCTTTTTGGACTTTACTGTGTCTTTATTCAAAGCTTCCCTGGCGGCAACTAGTGTTTTGATATATGCAGTATTTTCAAGCTTAACTTCTGTAAGATTTTTAACAGGTGGCTTATCATTAACAAACATTTTATACATCCCATCCACATATATTATCTCGCCAATCTTACGTGCTTTTAGGTTTACATCTTGCTCAATAATATTCTGGCGATAGTTGGTAATGGGGTATGATGTAGTTAAGTACCGATAATGAACTGCAGTATCGATGTGGCTAATCACACTATCAACTCTTGCAATATATCTATTGTAAACTCCATTTTGATCACTCAAAAACGTAAGATAATTATTCTCGTATTCCATAGGGTTGGCTTCATCTACATTTGGAGTTTTGGTTACCCTTTTTAGATGAGGATTCTTTTTAGCGTATTCATAAATAAAGATGTCTTTATTCATATTTGCCTTTGCCGACATAGGCTGATCAAAGGTAACAAGGTCGCTTGTGCGGTTGGAACTAAAGATAATATCTTTCGAATTGTTAATGAATCTTGGGTTGGCATCATCAAACATATCTTTGGTGATTTGCTCCGAAGAATGCGATGCAGTATTGTAAACAAAGATATCCGATTGCCCATTTTGAACTGCCGAAATGGCTATAAGCTGCCCATTGGATGAATAGGAAAAGTCGAGCACTTTCTCGAAGTATTGAAGCAATTGTTTCTCGAATTTCTTATTTTTAACATCATATAAATACATATATATATGGCCTCCTTCTTCAACCAAAATGTTTAAGATTTCTCCGGAGGGATGCCACGCTAAAAGAGGGTACGAATAGTCGGCTTTCTCGTCCAAACGGTGCCCAAACTTAAATATCTTCTTGTATTTATTGCTTACATTATTATATAGCCACACCCGCACTTGCCCCATCTCATTGGTAACATACGCAATGTTCTCACCATCCGGACTTATCTTTAAACGATTGTAAACTCTTTGTGCTTTTACCTTTTTAAGCACCATATTTTCGGTAGGCACTTCCAGATTGGTAGCTTGTGCGTATTTAGTTTTGTAAAATAGAATCCACTCGTCCATTATCGAGGTATAGGATTGCCCCAAAACATACATAAAACCTGTTTCGATATTACGACTAACCCTACTCATATAAACTATATTAGAGATGTTGTTTTCTCCATATTTCTCCGACACAAACTTCCAGAACGAATGTCCTGCATTGATGGCGTCTTCGCCAGTTAGGCTATAAAAGTCTTCGTATCTTTTGGTCAAAATACCATCTCTAACTATGTTGTCGATTTGGGTATTCCAACCTTCGGCAATGTACTGTACCAAACCCTGTAGGTACCAGCTTGGGATATTCAAAATAGTATTATTCTTAATTTGCGCAAGCATACTACTCCCAAATATCATTTGATTGATGGTTACCTCAGCGATACCAGCCCTAATCTGACGTTCGAAGTCGACATAATCTCCATTAAAATAAAGGAAAACTTTGTTGCCCATCAGCCTGGTTACGCCTCCGGTATTATAACTTTCGTTGCTTATGTAGCCAATATTGCTTTGTTTGAGGTCGGACAATTTATTATAAACAATGAATTGTATCTTATCTTCCGATTCAAAATCCAACTTAGATTGTATTTCTTTAAACTGTTTGAGGGTGTATTCGGCAGTGAAATTGGCAAGTTGTTTGCCTCCTAAATTAAAGTACACATCAAACTTATCGTAGCGATAAAAGGTCCAGAAGAAGTCGTTGTATTGAACTCTATTCTTACCAAAATCTAATTGAAAGCCGCTATAGAATTGCGCATTTGTATTCAACCCAAGCACACACAACACCAATAGGATGATTTTATGTATTTGTTTTTTAAGTTGAATACTAAAGCTGTTCATTTGTTTTTTTATTATAAAAGATGTTCTAAAAATTCTTTGCTAAATTAGTATATTTAAACGTAACCTAATGTTAAATCTTATACTATTTATAATTATTTACAAAAATACTTTTATTAATACTATAATTATATTACTTTTGCATTGGCACATATTTTGTGTTCAAGGCATTATAAATAACGCAATATGAAAAGAAAAGTTTTAAGCTTAATAATAGCTATCGTTTTATCAAATACACTTTTTTATGCTTGTCAGAAAGACAGTATAGTTCCAACTGAGACTTTTGTACGCACCGATTTTATTGGTTCATGGGACGGCACCGAAGTTCCTGCTGTAAAAAATCAAACCTTTATTTGCGACATCACAGCCGATGCGAATGTGAGTACGAATATAAGGATGTATAAATTTGCCAACATTGCTGGCACCGCTTATGCTGTTACTTCGGGTGGCAACATAACTATTCCTAAGCAAACTATCAACGGCAACACTATTGAAGGCTACGGCACTATGCAAAACAAAAACTATATTACCTGGCATTATTATGTAAACGATGGCGCCGACAGTATCGTGTACAACACTACTTTTAACAAGAGACCTTAACTCAATTAAAAATTACGAATTACGAATTACGAAAATTTAGTGATTTGGTGATTTAGTGATTTGGTGATATTGCGATTTAGCTATTTAAAAAATACATCTTTCCTTACTCCCCTCTCCGATCAACGTCCCGAGTAATTCGGGAAGGAGAGGGTTAGGGTGAGGTAAAAAAAAAGCCGTTATCAAACATAAGATAACGGCTTTTTCTTTTTTCAACTTTTTAGGTTTTCAGTAGCTTAGGGTGTGCCAAATAAATTGCAGCACGTGCGGATGCAGCTGACACACGTGCGGACGACGCTGACGCACGTGCGGATGCAATTGACACACGTGCGGACGATGCTGACGCACGTGAGGATGCAAATGACACAGGTGCGGATGCTGTTGACGCACGTG
>CAYRBL010000341.1:0-4176 GCA_964422385.1 uncultured Bacteroides sp. | reverse complement strand
TCTCCTAAATCCTCTCCAATACTTCGACTACGCTCAGTAACCGAGGAGAGGACTTTAAGAAAATATGTAAGCTCTCTCAAGAAATTGGGAGGGCTTTTTTTCGTTTTTTTAATAATAAAACTATACTTATAGTCCGTTGTATAATAATCTACAATTTTGCAATTTTGCAACATGGACATGAAAGCAAAAACAGGTCAACGATTAAGAGAATTAAGAAAATTAAGAGGTCTTAGTCAAGAAAAGTTTTCATTTATATGTGAACTTGACAGAACTTATATTGCAAGTATAGAACAAGGTAAAAGAAATGTTTCTATTGAAAACATTGAAAAGATTGCAAAAGCATTAGATATGTCCGTATATGAATTTTTTAATTCTGATTTATATAAATAATATGGACATTAATGAATTTGAAACACTTATTTTAAGTGAACTTAAAGCAGTAGTTAGTGAAATTCTAATTAAAAATCCCACTCCGAATATTTCTGCAAAATCTAGAGCTGGAGCTGAAATAAGCTCATTACTTGAAGAACAATTTGTAATAGAAACTACAAATCATAAATATTTTAAAAAATCCATTTCTTCTCCAGATGGTGCAACTAAAAACCCATGGGATGCCTTGACTTTTTTCTGTGTAAATAACCATGAGGAATTAATTTGGATAGATTTTAAAGCAGTTAAAGTTTCAAGTGCAGACAGTAATCCTGATATTGGTGCAGCTGATAAGACAATAAAGCTTTTAAAACAAAATGGATTTTATTTAGTTTATATATTTGTTTACTATGAACAATCTATAAATGGTTTAAAATTTGTGAAGAATAATGAAGGAGAAAAGGTTAAACTTTATTTTCTTAAAGATATTAGTTCATCATTTAGACGGAATACTAAAAATCAACTTCAAGTAAATATTTCAAAAGCTTCTGAAAATAGAACAAGAGAAGAATTTATTGATGTTTTGTTAAAGAAAATTATAGAAGGTTATAAACGCCAAAAAAATATAGCTGAAAGAGAACTAAAAAAATATGACAGTGAAAAAATAAAGTCTGAATTAATAGAACTCAATAAAGAGCAAGAAGAAAAGATTAAAAAGATTTAATAGACTCCGAAATGTTTTCAATCTCAGTATCCGAAATATTATAATATTTATAAATAATTTGATTAATCTGTGAAATTAAATTTCCTTTCAAATCGGAATTTATGTATATCTTTTTGCATAAATCTGAAATTTCATTTAGTAAATCCTTGTTGTTTGGAATAAAAATAGTTCCTAAATCACCTATTTTAATTTGAGGCTGTTTGCCTTGTGAGAATCGAATAATATTCATTTGTTGTGAATAGTACGTTATTAAGTCAGAATTTAACCAACCACAAAGGAAGTATAAAAATGCTATTGTTTCTTCTGTATTATTTCTTAGAGAAAAAACATATAAACTATTATTTGCTGAACTTCTTTTTAAATCAACTGTAGCAATAATTTCTTTTGCGGATTGCCTAATATATAATTTTGGATTATCATATATAATTGTTTCGCCTAAACCAAGACGCTTTTTATTTTTTATACCTTCTTTTTCAAGTTGAATTTTTAATTCATCATTAATAGAATCTTGTAAAGGTTTATTATAATAAAAATATTTTTTAAACTGTAATTCGCAATATTTTTCTGATAATGATTTTGAACCTTGATAGTAGGGATAGATAAGTTTTTTATCTTTTTCAGAATAATCTTGAAATGTAAACTTGCTTTCCATATCAAGAAGCATTACACAAGTTCTTAGGTTTTTATTAGGGAATAATTGTAATAAAGTTTTATCTTTTTTCTGAACGACTTTATCAATTATTTTTTTTGAAATAGCACACCCATTATATCTAAACTTATATTCGTCATTTTTATTTAGCCAACTTGACTGAGGAATATAATAACTATTTTGATTTTTATGGTCTTGTATTTTAACATCATTATCCTTAATACTATTAGATTTTGAAATTTTAATAATTACCTGACCACTTGCTACTTCAAAATCTTGTATGTTTATATGCAACTCTTCGATTTTTGTTTTTTCTAATAAATATTTTCTTGTAAATTCATAAGCGGTTTCAAAAAAAGAAACATCAATTATAAAACTTAGCTTACCATTTTCTTTAAGAAAATCTAATGAATGTTCTAAAAACAACATCACAAGATTAATTTTGCCATTTTTTATGGAATCTGGAAACTGGTTATAGTTTTTTAAATAATTAATACGTTGTTCTTCGTTTTGCTTTTTGTCTCTACGACCGTATAAAGTAACATAAGGGGGATTCCCAATTATATAGTCAAATGAATTATATAAAGAAGTAAATGGAGTTTCTCTATATTCATCAAATAATGATGTACTAAATGGAATTTTATCGGTAAAATCCCAAATTATAGAATTAAAAGAACCATTATAGTCAACATCAAATAAATATTTATAAAGAATTTTAATATTTGACATTGTTTTATCTACCATTTCTTTTTGAATATCTACAAAATAAATATTATTATTTATAAAATTACAAATTAATTTCTCATCAGGAAATATTTTATATACATCTGTAATTAGTTTTAGTATGAAAATACCTTGACCACATGATGGTTCAAGAATACGTTTTTTAAAAATATCTAAATTAATATCAACAACACTTATAATATTATCTATTGTTAATAATGAATTAGTAAGATATACTCCATTCTGTTTTCTATGAAGTTTATCCATTTTTTTCTCAAATCCATTTTGACCTGACACTATCTTATTTAGATAATTAAAAATTTCTCCATTTTCAATAATTCCCTTAACTAACATTCCTTTTTTATTTACTGCAAAGATACGAATTGTTACTCATAATCTACAATGAAAATAAATATATTTATCAACAAAATTATATTTGATACAAAATTATAAATTTTATAATTAGGTATACTTTTATAAAAAAAAACTATCTCTCTTCTTCTCATTTATATTTAAACCCTGTCTTCGGTTATAAATATAATAATCATCAAAAAAATAAAAAAAACCTAACAGGATAGAAAAATACCTGTTAGGTTAAATCATTATAAAAGTAGCGTTACAAAAACGTAATTCGTAATTTGTAATTCGTAATTATTTTTCTTAATTCCTTTTCCAGTCAGTTGCTTTTACCCAATCAACAACAAACTTAGCGTTCTCGAATGGGATACCGGGGATAAAACCATGTCCTAAGTTAAAGATCCAGTTCTGATTTTGGGAACCAAACTCAATATATTTCTCCAATTGTTCTTGAATAGTTTTTTGATCTGCTAAAAGAAGTCTTGGATCAAGATTACCTTGTAAACCAATTTCGGGGTGAACTAAATATCGTGCTTCTTCAATTGACATTTGCCAGTCGATACTCAAGAAGTTTGCATCTTCGGGTTCAATATACTTAACTCCATAGCCTAATCCTTTTGGAAGGAAGATAACGGGAGTACCTGCCTGCATAACTGCCGCAGAAATCTTACGTACATAAGGCATAATCATCTCAAAATACAATTCGGAAGGGATTAAACCTGCATGGGTTTCAAAAATCTGAAATACCGAAATACCATGTTTAGCCTGTGTAGTTGCATACTCAATTGATAACTCGGTGATAGCACTAAGTAACTTATGGGCTAAAACTTTATCCTTATATAACAATGAAACTGCATCAGGGAAGGTATGATTGGTGCTTAAACCCTGCACCATATAGCAAAGTGTAGTTAAAGGAGCTCCACAGAAACCAATTAAAGGAGTATTTTCGGGCTTGGTCTTCATGATTTCATCAATTACATCATATATATAATTGAGTTTGGAAGCATCTGCTTTTAACATACTCATAGGGTCTTTTACATCTTTAAGTGCTGTAGCAAACTTAGGACCAGCATCTGCAAAATTAAGCCCCATGCCTAAAGCTTGTGGAATAACTAAAATATCAGAGAAAAGTATAGCTGCATCAACACCTAAATCGTGAACCGGTAATAAGGTAACTTTTGCGGCAAGCTCAGGTGAATCCATTAATTCCTGAAAAGAATTCTTTTCGCGCATTGCTAAATAGGAAGGTAACACTCGTCCTGCCTGTCGCATAAACCATACCGGTGGTCTTTCTGTCTTTTCGCCTTTAAGTGTTTTTAAAAAAATTGAATTATCCATTTATGAAGTTTGATTT
>CAYRBL010000340.1:0-4181 GCA_964422385.1 uncultured Bacteroides sp. | reverse complement strand
AAATCCTATTGTTAAGATAAAGAGTCCAATTAAAATGTTTTTTGTTTTCATGGCGATAAAAATTTATTTATTATTATTAATTTTAATGTTTAACTATACTCAAAGTTGATACCAAAACCTTAAAGTGCTTTGATACTATATGTTTATGGTTTTACAGACATCTTAATATGTCCCATTATGGGTTTGTCTTTCGTTTTTAAACCTTATTTTAGTATAAATTATTTAAAAAAGTTCCCATATTTATTTTATTAAATAAGAAAACCTGATTCTTTTTGATAGAAAAAGAATTATAAAACAAAGATACTATAAAAAGATGAATTAAATATAAAATTTATTGTTAAAATATATATTAGAAATTGTTAAACTCGTTTAACAAAAAAAAAACTAAAGACTTTAATTGTCTTTAGTTTTTTATATTTTGGTATAAAATTCTGAGTTATGATTTGTACTACTTTGTTGCTAGTGATAGATTTATTATTTTTTGATTCAACATACATTCCACATCTTGTCCATGGTATATAATATGAACAGACTTTTCGCTTGCTGGTAGCGTAATATTTAATTTATAGGTGTTATTTGCTTTTAAAAGTCCTTTATGAAACACTACTCCACTTGCCGATTTTATTGTTACCACTTCGGTATAAGTTCCAGTTAATGAAATCTGAAAATCTGTAGTAGTTTTCCAATCAAAAGTAGTAGCAGCAACCAATTGACTCATATTAGCTGGCTTTGCAGTATTAGTTGCAGGAGCTTCAACTTGTTCTTTTTTACATGAAGTAAAAACTAATAGTAAAATTGCTATGCTAAATATGATTCTTGTTGTTCTCATTTTGTTTATTTTTTTAAATAATTATATATATAAATATTCAAAAGTAGTGCCAGTATTATATATCGTTCATTATTAAAAGCATTATATTATAAATTACGCTATAAATTGTCCCAAAATGAAACATAAAGTTCGGTAATCGTACATTTATAATTAATATAAATATTTTGATAAATTAAATATTTGTTCTTTATATAATGTTATCTAAAATATTCATATTAATTTAAAAAGGCACAATAGCAAAAGGATTATCAAATAACAAAAATTTCAATCTTTTAAAAAGAAAGAATAAGTGTTTTTTTAATAAGAATAAAAATTAAGGTAAGAAATAAGAAGTGTTAGCTATTAAAGGCAGCTTCTATTCTCTTTGCTGCGTCTAAAAATTCTTTTGAAGTAAATTTAAGTTTTTCGCGTTTAAAATCCATATCATAAATACTATTTATGGGAATTAAATGGATGTGTGCGTGTGGTACTTCCAAACCAATTACGGTAAGGCCAATTCGCTTGCATTCTATAACACTTTCAATTGCTTTTGCAACTTTATTGGCAAACAAAAATAACTCTTTATAGTCTTGTACTTCTATATCGAAAATATAATCAACTTCTTTTTTGGGAATAACAAGGGTATGTCCTTTAGCCAGGGGATTAATATCTAAAAAGGCAAAGAACTTATCATTCTCTGCCACTTTATATGAAGGTATTTCGCCATTCACTATCTTTGTAAAAATACTAGCCATTGTGAGTGCTTATATTCTGTTAATTTCAACAATTTCGAAAGGGATTACACCTGCAGGAACTGTAACTTCAACTTTATCCCCAATTGCTTTGCCCAATAATCCTTTTGAAATAGGAGAAGTAACTGAGATTTTAAAGCTTTTAAGGTCGGCTTCGCTTTCGGGCACTATGGTATATTGCATTTCTGCACCGTTATTTAGATTTTTTATTTTTACTTTAGAAAAAAGAAGAACTTTAGTTTGATCTAGCTTCGATTCGTCCAAAATTCGTGCATTCATAATTAAATCCTGCATTTTAGATATCTTTAATTCCAGCATACTTTGTGCTTCCTTGGCAGCATCGTACTCTGCATTCTCTGATAAATCTCCTTTATCACGAGCTTCAGCTATCTGTTGAGATATCGAAGGACGTTCAAAAGTTATCATTTGATTTAATTCTTCTTTTAATTTTTCTAAACCTTCTTTACTATAATAACTAGTTTTTCCCATATTGTATTTTGTTGAGATTTCTTAATAATACAAAAGACCCTTTAAAAAAAGGGTCTTTATCATAAAAATATTTTAAAAAAAATTATTTCTTATACTAAACAATAGAAACTACAAATTGATTCGAGCACCTATTGTATGACATCCTGAAAAAGGATTGGTAGCTCTGTAAGCATAATCAATTGAAAAGGTTGAACCTTTTTCCTTGTTTAATGGAGCTTGAATAGTAATACCTGCACAAGGACCTGTTAAAGCATTAGTACGTTTGGCTACGTCGAAGATACCTGGTTCGTAAACAAAACCTGTTCTAACCATTAAGTATTGCATAAAGCCATATTCTGCACCTACGATATATTGGTCTTTAGTAAATGAATTAGAAGTAAAATTACCTGCAAAAGTTAATCTATGATTTTCGTTAAAAACATAATCATAAGATGCTCCTATATTAATAAGAGAAGGTAATTCGAATTCAGCAGCTCTAAACTCTAAAGTTTGAGAAACTGGAGAATTATTCATAGTACCTCTGAACGAAAAACCGTCGCCAGAGAATTTAAGAGTTGGTCCAACATTTTTCATAGAGATACCGAACTTTACATTATCGGTAGGACCGGTTACATATTGAATACCTGCATCCACAGCAATACCTTCGGCACTAGCATTAGAAATAGATTCAGAGATAATTTTGAAATTAATACCTCCATAAATACTATTTGAAAAAGCTTTAGCATAAGATACATTGATGTTGATAAAACTTGGATTGTAATTACCAATACCACCTTCAGGTTGTTCAACAGTTCTAATCATAATTTCGCCAAATGACATCGACATAATACTTATGCCAAGAACGCCAGTTTCTCCCACTTTTTGAGAGAACCCAAATGATGATATACTAATATCTGTACCTTTCAACCATTGTGTTTGCGAAAATAATATTTCTGTTTTTTGAGTAAAAGCTGTGCCTGCTACATTTGTATAAAGAGCATCTAAACCTCTACCGTTAGCAGTATTTACACCACCCCAACCAATACTTCTGGTCCATGGGTTAATTAATAATTCAGATGCACCAGCTTGTCCTGATCTATCTTCGTTCCCTGCAAATAGTTTATTATTCTGTAATAATGTAAAGAACATTATAGCAGTAAAAACTAAGATTTGATATGTTTTTTTCATATATTCTGTATTATAATATCTATAATTTGCTTTAATAAACTATTAGAATGAATTTAAGTCAGTAGGACGTAAAGCTCCAAACCATTTAACAACTTTTTCGCCAATACCAGGAGCATTTATATGTATGATATAAACACCACCAGAAATAGGAATACTTGCAAAGTTTTTAAGATCCCAATCAATAGATGTTAAAGCTTCACCTGCAGAATTACCTGAAGTTACCCCTTCTTTATCTACAGTAAACTGACGTATCAAAGTACCATTAAGTGTATAGATAGTAACAGTACATCTTTGAGGAAGATTGATAATTCTTACTCTATTGTCGATCTGAGTAGTTTCGTATTTAGAGAAAGCATAATAAGGATTAGGAACTACACCAATTAAATCAAGAGCAGTTTTAGCTGCTTCGGTTACTCTACGCTCTGTAGCAATATTAGAAGTGTTGAACTGATACATTGGGAAATTATTATTTTGTACAGTAGTTGCTCCTACATTCTTTGCAGAATAGAATTTTTTGTAAGATTTAGATACTCTTAATTTAACTTTAGCTTCACATGGCATATTTTTAGGATTATTAAAAAGGTATTCGCTTCTAACCATTGGTAAAGTAACCCACATAACGTTAGAATATACAACACCACTTGAAGTAGTCTTTAATTGGTTGTATGCCCATTGTCCTTTATCATAAGCAGGACAATTAGGATTAACAGCTGGGAATAAAATATTATCATTATGACCTAAGATATAAAGATAATGTTTACCACCAAAAACAACGTTCCCGTTAACACCAGTAGTGAAGGTTGAAGTTGGATTCCACATCATATCCTTACCATTGTTAGCAGTTTGCCATGAATCTTCTCCAAAAATCAAATTCAAACGTTCACCTGTTTCTACATTAACTGCATAACCAGGGAACCAACTCATACCTGTAACATAATCTTCGTTTGGATCAACAACACCTTCTT
>CAYRBL010000339.1:0-4206 GCA_964422385.1 uncultured Bacteroides sp. | reverse complement strand
ACATCTAATCCAAGTTTCATAAGCTTTTTTCTTTAGTTAAAGAATAAGCGGATGTACTGTAATTAAGCAGTTGTTTGCTTTTCAATTGCTAATTTACCTTTGTAGTATCCACAATCTGGACAAACTCTATGGTAAACTGTAGATGATCCACAATTAGAGCAAACAATAATAGTTGGAACTACTGCTTTATCATGAGTTCTTCTCTTAAGTGTTCTAGATTTCGAAAATCTATGTTTAGGATGAGGCATATTTGTAATTTATTTAATTAGTAAACTTTTTTAATTTATAATAAAACCTTTCAAGCCATCCCAAGGAGTTTCCTTAGGAGCAACTGTTGAAAGTTCTTTTAATTTTGCCAATATCTCGGGATTGCATAAGCTATTCCCATTTTCGTCTTCAGGGTGTGTAAGTTTGAAAGGTATTGTTACAATTATGTATTCATAAATGTAAGTACGAATATCAAACT
Source organism: uncultured Bacteroides sp. (assembly GCA_964422385.1). Lineage (GTDB taxonomy): Bacteria > Bacteroidota > Bacteroidia > Bacteroidales > JACABE01 > JBAXLO01. The sequence continues at coordinate 3,740 of CAYRBL010000339.1, read as the reverse complement.
TATATTCTTTTTCGGGAATAATGAGGATGTTTTCCTCTTCTTCCTGCCAATCGTCCCCAAATTTAACTATTAATCTTTCTTCAATGTCTACTGGATAATCGAAATTATCAAGGCAACGATGGCACATTACATTTAAAACGCCTTGAATGTCAAAGTCGAAAATTAACATTCTTTCTTGTTTGTCCATTGTTACATTTACCGAAACAGATGCTTTATCAATGTCAGTATATTCAAATTCGGTAAAGAACTTCTCATCAATTTCATAATTGAATTGATGTTCTCCGAGGCCTAAACCGCTAAACTGTATTATGTACTGCCTTAAATGTTCCACAAAGTATCTGTTTTTAAATCAGGGGTGCAAAATTACAAAATTATATTATACAAACAAACATTATTGGCTCGAATTTTTGTTAAACTTATGTAAAAGCCTTATAATAGCTTGATGAAAGTATTTTTATTTATGCAAATAAAAGTGAAAATACATCTTCTACGTTGGCAACTTCTATTATTTCGATGTTAAATTTAGTTTTATCCAAGCCTTTTAAGTTGTATTTTGATATAAATATTCTGTCGAAACCTAATTTGTCTGCTTCGGCAATTCTTTGGTCTATTCTATTTACGGGGCGTATTTCTCCTGATAGGCCAACTTCTGCTGCAAAACAGTCTTTGGGACTTATGGCAATGTCTTCGTTCGACGACAATACGGAACATATTACAGCCAGGTCGATGGCTGGGTCGTCAACTCTGATTCCTCCTGCTATATTTAGGAATACATCTTTTATTCCTAACTTAAATCCGTGTCTTTTTTCTAATACTGCAAGCAACATTCCCAATCTTCGGATGTCGAAGCCGGTTGCCGAGCGTTGTGGGTTGCCATAGGCTGCCGAACTTACTAATGCCTGGGTTTCGATGAGCATTGGGCGCATTCCTTCGATGGTTGCTGCTATTGCAGTGCCGCTTAAGGTGTCGTCGCGCTGTGATAATAATATTTCTGATGGGTTTGAAACTTCTCTTAAGCCTGTACTTTGCATCTCGAATATCCCTAATTCGGATGTTGATCCGAATCTATTTTTCACGGAGCGCAATATTCTGTAGCCATAGTTCCTGTCGCCTTCGAATTGGAGGACTGTATCCACCATGTGTTCTAATAATTTTGGGCCGGCAAGGTTTCCATCTTTTGTAATGTGTCCTATTAATATTACAGGGGTGCCTGTTAGCTTCGAATATTTCTGCATTTCGGCAGCACATTCTTTTATTTGCGAAATACTCCCTGCTGTGGATTCAATTATATTGGTTGATAATGTTTGAATGGAGTCTATAACTACTAAATCGGGCAACAGTTCTTCTATTTGTTGAAATATATTTTGGGTAATAGTCTCGTTGAGGATGTAGCATTCCGAATTTTTGATGCCAACACGCTCTGCACGCATCTTAATTTGCAATTCGCTTTCTTCACCGCTTACATATAGCACCTTAAACCTTTTAATGTTTAGTGCTATCTGCAACATTAAGGTTGATTTGCCGATACCGGGTTCGCCGCCCACTAATATTAAGGAGCCGGGCACTAACCCGCCGCCTAAAACGCGGTTGAATTCTTCGTTGTTGGTGTCTTTTCGGTTTTGTTCTTCGTATTTTATTTCGCTTATCAGTTTGGGTTTGCTAGTGCCGCCCACAGCTTGTCGGGTCCATTTGTGGTTGCCGTCTTCGCGCTGTATTACTTCTTCTACATAGGTGTTCCATTCGCCGCAAGAGGGGCATTTGCCTATCCATTTTAGGGATTGGGCCCCGCAACTTCCGCAATAGAATGTCGTTTTAGTTTTAGCCATTTTTGATAGTCTGAAATTTTTTACAAAGGTCGGTATTTATTTTTAATCTTTGAATAAAAATAAAATTTAATTATGAATTACGAGTTATGAATTATGAATGAAAAATTAAGGCAGGATTCTTGAAACCCCTGTAATTGCTATGTTTTTTTTAAAAATGGTCGATTAGAAAGGGGGAAGTATCAATTAGAAAATTAAAAGGGTCAATAAGATTTGTGAAAGGGTCGATCAGATTGTTGTTAGTGCCAATAATATTCTTGTCAGCATCGATCAGATTCCTGTCAGCACCGATCAGAAAGTTGTTAGCATCGATAATATTTGTGCAGCATCGACTAGAAAAGGGGATATTTGAAATCTTAGCAATGTTAGGGGCAATAAGATTTGTGTCAGCATCAATCTTAAAATTCAAAATATAATGGTTTTTTTGATAAGCTTGAATTGTTTTTTTATAATAATGAATGATATTTTTGGCAGTGTGAATAGATATTTATTTTGTTTTAATTTTAGTTTAGAAGTGCTCTTTTTTTTAATAAAAATAAGAAAAAAGAAAGTCTAATGGCATAATTATTTTATAAAAAGATAAAAAAGTAAAGAAAAAGGGGGTAGAATGGATTTAAAATGTGCTTATTTTATAATAATAATTGATAAAATGAGCATAAAAGAAAAGAATTTCATTTATTTTATTTTTATAAACAAAGCTAGGGAGTCGGGGTGTTAATTCATTATAACTATTAAAAAAATAAAAAAAATAAATATTAAAAATAAGTTTGTAATTACAGTGATAATGTTAATTAAATAACTACTTTTGCACGGCTATAATCATTGCACATTTCAATTAGAAGAAGCAATACTTTAAAAGAATAGTCTGGCCATTCTTTTAAGACTAATCCCGGGCGGTCACCTAACAAATTAATTTTTTAGATTATGAACAGGCGGCAAAACGCACTTTTTAAAAAGGGGAGGTTACTTATTGTAATTTTCGTTAAGTATAAGACCGAAGTAGATGCGGTTTTGAAACTTAAGACAGCAGTAGCAGAATACACCGTATATGTATTAAAAGCTATTGGTTTGAAAGATGATCAAAGCCAAGATATTAAAGGCTATACCATCGAGAAGCATGATTTTAAAGATGCTGCAAAAAAAGGTGGTTTAATGATTTCGGGCTTAATTAATGTGTTTGCTAATGAAACAGGAAATATCGTATTAGCAACAGACATGAAACTTGTTAAGTCGAGTTTTGAAATTAGAGATGAAGATTTATTAAGTTTGTTGCATAAAATTTTGAATGCAGCAACAGTAAACAAAACCGCATTGATAGATTACGGTCAAACAGCAGCTATGCTAACGGAGTTTACAGCAAATGTAACTGGTTTTGAGGCAAAAAATACAGGTCCGGCAGATGCAATTGGTGCAAAACATTCGGATACTTTGGAATTGGAAGTAGCTTTGGAAAGTGCTGAATTGGTGCTAAGTGGTAAGATTGAGAAATTGATGCCTCCATTTGCTAACAGTAATCCTGCATTTTTTAATGAATTTGAAAGTGCTAATAAAGATACAATTCTTGGTTCGCACAAGAAGAGGATTCCAAGTGTTGAGTATGGATTTGTAAGGTTTGTGTTGAGAAACAAAAACACTATGGATCATATTAGTGAGGGTATGGTGAAATTTGTTGGTGAGGAAGAAGTGTATATTTCCACTATTACTGGCACGGAGTTAATAGAAAGTCCATTAGGATTAAAGACTGTTAAAGCTATTGCATTGGAATATGAAATGGTAACAGTAGTAATCACCGTTACAAAGATTGAACAGGTGATAGAGATATTGATGGAGCCTTTGATTTAACCTCACCCCAGCCTCTCCTAAAAGTAATGGTGCTAACATAATAAAATTATTATTATCTTTGTGGTCTTAAAAATC
>CAYRBL010000338.1:0-4238 GCA_964422385.1 uncultured Bacteroides sp. | reverse complement strand
CTACCCACCATAACTCTCCCGGCTCTGAACACTCTTTCCCTACACGACGCTCTTCCGATCTGTTACCGTGAAAGTGGACTCTTCGCCACACCTTCCGAGTGCATTTTTTATAGTACTAAGCGGAGCACTCGTCCTACTGTCGCAACCTTGATAGGCAACACGCTCGTGGCACCAATGATTGACCTCCAAAGCAGCCTGTTTCATTGTTAAACCCTTCAATCTTTCTTTTAATTCTTTGTAGAAAACCAGACGTGCGGTGTCCATGTTCTCATTATTTATCCTATAAGGCAACACAAAATGCCTGAAAACGTCTTCGGGGATGGTTTTGCCATAAGAAAAATAATCTCTGGCGGATAATGACGCTTTAACTTGCGCTAAAAAATACTCGCCGTCATGTTCGGCCATGTCGTTGAGGGGCATATAGGCGTAAAGGAATATTAAAGCTTCCTTTTCTTCTAAAGATAAATTCTGTTTGAAGACATCAAACAGAGGGATGGCTCGTGCTGCTGCAAGTTTCTTTTGTTTTTCGTACTGTACGAGGGTATGTTTAAGGTAAGCGGCATCATTTATAAAGTGTTTCTGCTGAGCTTTAGCTGGAAATACCAGAGAAATCATTACCAAAAGGAGAAATAAATTCTTGTTAATCATAATTTGGTTGCTATAAATATTAAGTTGGTAAAATTATAAATAATATTGATATTATTTGGAATTATTTTAGTTCATTTTATGAAAAGAGTTATAGTGTTAGGGAGGAGAATTATACATATCCAGAGGAGACTTATACAAGTTGTGAGGCAACTTATACTATTTTTGGCGATAGTTATATTGACCAAGAGGGAACTTATAATGTTTTAGCAGAGACTTATCTAAACTGGAGGGAAGTTATAGTTATTGAGAGGTAACTTATACCGTTTGTGAGGAGACTTATACTGCTTGAGAGGATACTTATCCTTGCTGGAGGAGAATAATACCACGATGGGAGTGGTAGTTATGGAGAAAGAGTGCCTAAAGTGTGAAGTTTGGAGCACCTAAAGTTTTTTTAAAAAAAGAAGCTCTTTCATTTGGTTAAAGAAGTTTTTTGTAAGGCTTATTATTACACAGAGAAAAAAGGAAGATTCACAGAGTTGCACAGAGATTATATTGTTAGACGAAATTATTTGACTTACGTGGCAGTTGTACCCTTTGTGAAAAATTAATGATGTAAAATATAAAATGTAAAAAGACTGGAATGAATAAAGTTTTTATCTTTTCAAATGTTAGATATAGTTTTATCCGCTAATCGACTTCGTCGTTAAGCGGAAATTGTCAAATGAGATTGCTTCGGGTTTCGCCCTACTAATTATTGTTGAGGTTTATTTATTGTAGTTTGTTTTTTCTTTTTACGATTGTCGATAAAAGGGATCGCTTTTATATCTTTATATTCTGTAGAAGTGGCTCCATAAGCTGCTAATACTGAATTTTTAACTTTAACAACTAAATTTTCGGCAGAATCTGCGTCAGTATAAAAAAGTTTATCCCGTTCAACATCTACTAAAGCTAATAAATTATTTACGTTATCGGTAGCATCACTACAATCCGAAAGTTGTTGAATCCATATAGTTAGAGCATCAATTGTAAGATCTGCTTCGTTAGGAATGTACTCGGGAGTGCTAATTAAATAAGCAAGTAGAACCCGCAAAGCTCTTACCAGATTTGCAAAACTTGTGTGTGAAACCGAATGAGTGGCTGGGGTCTTATCAGTGTCAGTCGTTTCAACAGGTATAACTGTCTCTTTAACTGGGTTAATTCGCTCGCCTCTAATAAGTTTTACCTGATTATGAACCAAACTAATTTGCTTGTCAGGTACATCTAAACTTCCATAAGAACCACCTATACGTGTAGCCATAGATTCCACATTATCAAAATAATCTAATCTGTTTTTGTTTTGAACTGTATAGGCAATATAACTATCACTTTGTTTGGAAAGCACATTATTTATAGCGATAGATTTGGCTTCAATTGCTGCTTTTGTGATACTTGCGTTTGAGGGATTATACTTATCTAAAACTTTTATTTTTCCGTTGAGGGTTGCCAAATTGTTTGCATTGGCTGTATAGCCTCTTTCTGTGTAAGCCATAATAGTTTGTTTTTTAATGTTGTTTGTTACCTATAATTATTAAATGAATTTAAAATACGGTTAAACAACAACGCCTATCTTAACGACATATATTGGTGTCTAAGAGTGCTCTTAGTGGATTTAAGGATTATTTTTCCATCAAAATTATGTTTTTAAATTTTGTAAGATTAATTATTGTTAATAATTCGGCAAACTTACGGATAATATTGTTAGTAACCTAAGGAAATAAAATAATAATATTTGGTGATTTGGTCCACCTCTCCCTAGCCAATGTAAGACAGAACACATTGTCCAAGTCATTTCGGGCTTGACCCGCAATCTCCAGCAATTAGAACACTTCATAAAATCACTCCCAAAGGGGATGCTTCGTTTATGATGGGGTTGCGGGTCAAGCCCGCAATGACTAGTGGTCAAGGCTGCAATGACAGCCTTTCTTTAACCTTAGTATAAATGACAACACCCACAACAGCAAGCTTATTAATGATTTGGCGATTTGGTGAATTAGTGATTTAAGAAAAATAATCCATTTTGTAGGATATTTTACTTTTTTTTAAAAAAACCTTATTCCAAGTTTTCAACCTTAGTATAAATGACAACCACCCACAACAGCAATCTTATTATTTTTTTATTTTATGGTTGGAAGGTGTGGACAGCTTTGACAAAGTAGTTTTTTTTATTGCTAGTGAAAATGGGACTTATGGGACAACTGAGACAGTTGTGAAAAATTGATGGAGGGAAATATAAAAATGTAATAAAAGTTAATTCCCTGACGGGAAAGGGTGGTTTGTTTTGGGTTTGGTTTTCTATTGATATTAATCCACTATGTGGAATAAAGAGATTATTTTTAAATAAATTAACAAATGGTATTGTTTGTAATTAAATTTTATTACTTTTGCACTTATGAATAATAAAAATTGTATGACATAAACTCAATTATAAAAACATAAAAAGGCGTTAGCTCTTATTTCTGATTTAGAAAACTACCACTTTTCAAACTGTACAGGAATAGTAAGTAATAACGTCCACGCTCTGGCGTGGGCTTACTTATTTGTACAGTGGGTATGTGGTAGTACCTCTAAATCGAATACAGTTATAGTCCCACGCTTTTTTATTTATTTTTATTTAATAATCTCTTCGGAGGGACAGAGGAAAAATAAATAAATATACAAATGAAAAAAACATTTTTCACACTGGCATTAATAATATTAGTAAGCTTTGCTGGACTTACACAATCTAATTATTTCTTTAAACCTTTAATAGGCTTTAATAATAGCACAATAGCTGTTACTGAACCACAATATAATGCTTTTTGGAATACCTATACGGATGGAACAAGTTCATATAAATCTACAGGATTAAATTTAGGTTTTGAACTCCATAAAATTGATATGAAAAAATTCTATTATTTAGAATCTCAAATTAATAATTTTAAAAGTCGTTATTTTGTATATGATTTTAAAACTGGGGTAAATTTTAACTGGCGTATTTTTGATGAAACAAAATTTTATTTAACACCAGCTTTAAGTTTTATTAATAATCAAAACAACTTTAGATTTGGAGTTTATACAGGGTTTGGATTTTCTTTTGCTTCTAAAAGTAACAAAGATGGATTAAATACTCGTGTAGAATGGGGTTTAAACTGGGCAATTGACCCTATAGGTTCTTTTAAATTAATAATTAGCTTTAAATAACATAAAAATGAAAAAACTATTATTTTTTTTATTCCTAATTTTAACCTTATCAAAATTAGAAGCACAAAAATTGTATATCTGGTGTCCAGAACAGATAAATCCATCTCAAAGAAAAGAGCAACTTAAAAATGTTGAAATTAATATTATAATTAATGATACAAGAATTTTAACTGAAAACACCAAAAATAAGTGCACTTCAGAGGAATTATGTAATTCTATATTCCAATTATTAAAAACCACTTATCCATCATCTGTATTTACTAAAGTTAACAGTTTTGATAAAAATATTAGTGATAATAAAATTTATATTGAAATCAGTATAAATGCTTATTATGCTACATTTGAAACTTCAACATGGACAGCTAAAACAAAATATTTAGTGAAAATTACAGATTTTAGAAAAAATAGCAAACAGGAATATTCAATTAATA
>CAYRBL010000337.1:0-4281 GCA_964422385.1 uncultured Bacteroides sp. | reverse complement strand
GTGCTAACATCGAAGAATCAATAGGAGGACAATCAAAAGCTGATTTTATTCATAAATTAAGTATCTCATATAAAGAAGCAAGAGAAACAATATATTGGATAAAATTATTATTAGCAACAAACTACTTAATAGAGGAAGAATCACAAAACTTACTAAATGATGCAGACGAACTTTGTAGAATTATAAGTAAAATATTGACAACTACAAAAAATAATATTTAATCACTACAAAAATAATTTAATATTTAATCCATTAATTTTCGAACCCTAAACATTAATTCTTATTTTGTAATTGTCTTAATTCTTAATTTTTAATTCTTAATTCTTAATTTGTAATTGTTCTTAAAGAATGAATTTATTCGCAAAGGCAATTACCTTTTCATTATCGATTCTACAAATACTTTCGCTTACATTTGCAACCTTTTTAACGATAACCTTATCTAATAAATTCATCTTTTCAAAATTAAATTCACCTCCCAAAATTTCAGTAGCTAATGAATGTTTCTGCAATTCTATAGGATAAGCTTCAGCTAACTGCTTTTGAGCAACTTCTCCTTCATACATACAACTAATAAATAGACCTAAACGTTTTTGTAATAAGATTTCTTTATTCTCTTTACAAAACTTCTGCATACGTCGCTGAATAATTCCTATATGAATGGAACTACCAATAATTATAGTGTCGTACTGATTTAAGTCGATAGAATAATCAGTTCTGAGATTGCGAACATGAACGCCCTCCCCTATTTTATTCTTTAACATATTAGCAATCTTCTCAGTGCAACCATGTTTGGTGATATATAATATAAGTGTTTTCATAATAAAAAAGCTATTAATTAAGCAGAACAAAAATACAATAAAATCAATTAATAATTAACAATTAATAATTTTTAATTTTTAAAATATCTAAAAAGTAAAAATAGAACAAAAATAACTGCTTTTAATATTAATTTTTAAATCTTAATTATTAATTTTTCCTTCCCAATTATTAATTCTTAATTCTTAATTATTAATTGTCTTAAGTTGTTTCCGATTCTACCACAGCTATTTCTTCGAAATTAGGTTTGTGTTTTACAACAACCTTTTTCTTCCATCTACCTGTTCTATAATACACATAGGATAGAATTAAACCAACAGCCCATCCAATAGGGATAGACCACCAAATACCAGTAACATCTCCATTACGGGATAAAAAATATGCCAAAGGAATCCTAATAACCCACAATGCAAGAAGCGTGATAAGCATTGGAATAAAAGTATCTCCAGCACCTCTCATCACAGCGCCAACTGAAAACATAGCTGTAAAAATGGTGTAAAATGAACACACAATTACTAAATATTTGTATCCAATTTCAATTACATTTAAGTCGGGAGTAAATGCATTCATTATAGTACGGCCAAACAACAACGCAACAATAGAAACTAAAATAGAAATAATGGATGTCATAACCAAGGTAGCTAAAAAGCCTTTCTTTACCCTTTCAGGCTTATTTGCACCAAGATTTTGCCCAACAAAAGATGATAAAGCTGCTGCAAAATTCATAGCAGGAAGCGCTGCAAACGAATCTATACGACCTACAACACTATAAGCAGCAATAGTATCGGTTCCAAAAGGATTTACAAAACGATTTAAAACAACCATTCCTATCGACACAAAAGTTTGTTGAGCACCAGTAGGAATTCCAATCTTCATACTCTTTTTAAAGATCTCTTTATCGAATTGAAGTTTTAAAATTCTAAGTTTAACAACATCATTATATTTATTTACATAAAAAATCATTGTAAAAAAAGCACCAGCTTGAGCTATAATAGTAGCAATTGCAGCACCTTCAACACCCATATTAAAACCTCTAATTAAGATTAAATCTAAAAATATATTAGCAATATTAGCAATAACCAGGAAGTACAAAGGAGTTTTAGAATCACCAATCCCCCTAAGTGCAGCACTGGTTCCGTTAAAACCAAAAAAGAAAATCATACCAAGCATATAGGTATTCAAATAGGTCTTAGCCATAGGGATAATAGCGTCGGGCAATTGAGTAAACCGAAGAATAGTTTCGCTAAAAGTAATGCCCAAAACAGTAATAATAATAGAAGCAAAAAACAAGTAAATATACATTGTATCAATCGACTTTCTAACGTTTTTGAGATCTCTTGCGCCAAAAAACTGAGCAACAATAATAGTTGATCCCATCCCGATGCCAATAATTAACGAAATTAAAAGAAAAATAATGGGAAATGAAGCACCCACAGCAGCTAAAGCAGTTTTACCTAAGTAATTTCCAACGATTATACTATTAATAAAACCATATAATTGTTGAAATATATTTCCCAACAACATAGGTAATGCGAACTTTAGTATTAATTTTCCTTCCTTGCCTACTGTTAAATCAGCCATTAATAGTTATTTTTAGCAAAAGTACTAATATTATCGAGTTTATATTGCTAATAAATCATAAATTTGCAAACTCAATCAATCAACTAATAATTATGAGAACTATTTATACATTAGGCGAAAGTTTATTAGATATTATCTTTAAGAACAATCAACCATTAACAGCTAAAGCAGGTGGTTCAATGCTGAATACTGCTATTTCCCTTGGCCGTTTAAATCAAAATATTTATCATATAAGCGAATTAGGTGCTGATAATTCTGCTGATATTATTAAAGAATTTCTTTCTAATAATAATGTCAACACAAAATTAATTACAGAATACAATAACTCAAAAACAGCATTGGCATTGGCTTTTCTGGATGCTAATAACAATGCTTCTTATTCAATTTATAAAGATTACCCTAATGAAAGGACGCTAATTATTCCTGATTTTAATAATGAAGAAATACTTTTATATGGGTCCATTTATGCTATTACTTTTGAGTTAAGAAATGCAGTTATTAATATTTTGAATAAGGCAAAAGAAAATAATGTATTACTAATTTATGATCCAAATATTAGAAAAAATCATTTAAATAATGATGATAAAATAAGAATTGCTAAAGAATTTATTGAAGAAAACATAAGATATGCTACAATAGTAAAAGCTTCTGATGAAGACCTTATGAATATTTATGGGAATTATAGTTTAGATACTATTTATGATAAGATAAAAGAATTAGGTTGCAAAAATCTTATTATAACAGAAAATAAAAAAGGTGTACATTTGTATTTTAGCGAAGGATATTTTCATTATAAAGTTCCTCAAATCACACCTATTAGTACTATTGGAGCAGGAGATTCGTTTAATGCAGGAATTATTTATACAATTAATAAACTTAATTTATCAATTGACACTATCAACAACCTGAATAAAACGGATTGGGATAAGATTATTAAAACAGGAATTATCTTTGCAACAGATGTATGTAAGAGTTATGAGAACTATATTTCGGATACGATTAAAACTATTTATTAAAAAAAACCTTTAATTAAATCACTAAAATCAGCATTCATATTTTTATTGCAACTTATTATCTCTTTACCGAAAATATAGTTATCTCCACCATTAAAATCAGTATTAACACCACCAGCTTGCTGTACTATAAAAGCACCGGCAGCTACATCCCAAGGTCTTAGCCCATATTCATAAAACGCATCAAACCTTCCACAAGCCACATAAGCCAAATCAACAGCAGCAGACCCTAAACGACGAACGCCTCTAGAGTTTTGCAATAAATATGTAAAGATATTCATATACGAATCCAATCGCGAATAATCGTAATATGGAAAACCAGTTGCAATTAAGCTATCATTAATTAATTTAGTTGTAGAAACATTAATTATTATATCATTTAGATACGCATTCCCACCTTTCCAAGCATAAAAACATTCATTCAGATTAATCTCATAAACAACACCAATCACTATTTCATCATTCTGTTTTAAAGCAATACTAATAGCGTAAAGCGGTATGCCATGAATAAAATTAGTAGTGCCATCCAAAGGATCAATTATCCAGTTAAATTCCTCTCCTATCTTTGTTGAAGTCCCTTCTTCAGCAATATAACCTGCTGAAGGAATAAGTTTAGACAATTCTTCTACAAGCATCTTTTCAGAAGCCTTATCAACATACGTAACAAAGTCGTGCTTACCCTTTATCTCGATATACTCATCATTAATTTTAGTAATCTCATTAGATAAAAAGCCACCTACTACTTTACAAATGCCTGTAACTTTTAAACATATTTCTTGATAGTCCATATTTAGATTTTTTATAAAGATAAGCTTTAATTTAGTATTTACTTTAATGCAATTTTAGCTTTCATTCTTATCATGAAGCAATA
>CAYRBL010000336.1:0-4188 GCA_964422385.1 uncultured Bacteroides sp. | reverse complement strand
CTTCCCATAAACATGTATTAGTATTAAATGTTGCAGTTTGGTAACATGCTAATCCAGTTGGAATAGGATCTTGTGTTCCTGTTACTTCCCATAAACATGTATTAGTATTAAATGTTGCAGTTTGGTAACATGCTAATCCTGTTGGTGCTGATGGTATTGCAACTGGTGTTGCTACTCCACTTCCTGGTAAACTAGTACAACTATTTACTGTAGATGTAACAGTATAGGTTCCTCCAGTTACAACAGTTATAGAAGATGTTGAAGCAGCATTGCTCCATAATAAAGTACCAATTGCTGTTGTAGATAAAACAGAATTACCACAATTATTTATAACAGTTACAACTGGAGTAGAAGGAATTGGATTAACTTTTCCATTATTCCAATTAGCATCAGCTATACCACCAATTGCTTCAGTTAAAGAACTTGCATTAGAATTAAAAGTAGTGAAATATACTGGAACATCACAGTTGCCAGCACCACCATTAAAAGTAAAATTAAGATTTAAAAATACACCATCAACTAAAGCATTAGAATAATCAGCCCAACTGATAAGAATTTTACCAGAAGCGTCTTGATTAACAATAGTACCTGCCATAGAAGGATTAGAAGTATTATTAAAAGTTAATTTAGTATTATCAAAATATACGTACATGTTTGCAGCATGAATGTCTGCACCACTTAAATGTGTATTTATATTAATAGGAACAGTTACAGTGCTATTTCCTGGAGTAAAATTAGCATTAACTAAAGTTACATCTATTGGAGTTGTAGGTTGAGTAACTGATCCATCAGTAAATGTTACAGCAGTAGTTGTTCCAGAAGTATTTGTTATTTGATTAATTCCAGTAAATTGTAAAGGAGTTGTTGAACCACCAATATAATTAAATAATAAATCAAAATTAGGATTAATAACAGCATTGTTATTATTATACCATGATAAACTTACTATACCATTTGAAGCATTTGCATTTAAGCCAGTTAAACCAGTAGTACCTGCAAAACCTAATTTAGTAACATCGTAAGCTATATTCATTGTCATTGAACCTGGAGCATTTCCAGTAAAGCCAGTAAAAGTAACAGGAACTACAGTTGTTCCAATTAAATTTCCTTGTGCTGTACCTAAATGTACAAAATTAGTAGTTGTAGCTTGAGTAACTGCTCCATTAACTAAATTACATGGAATTGGCACACCAGTAGCATTAGCTATTTCATTAACACCTGTAAAATTTAAATTGGATGAACCACCTAAATAATTAAATCTAAGTATCAATGGTATATTATTTAAATTATAAGGAGTACCATACCAAGAAACACTAATAACTCCATTTGATGCAGTAGATGTAGTATTAGGAATTGTACCTAAAAATTGTAAAGCACTACTATTATAACTAATATTAGCAGTTACAGCAGAAATATTTACAGGTACATTCGTAAATACAACAGGGACATCATTTTCTACTCCAAACACAGCTGCTTGAGTTGAAATTGTAGCTGTTGTAGCTGGAGTTAAAGTAGGTTGATGAATAGCACCATCTAATAAGGTAGCCTGAATAATTTGGGTACCACTATTATAATGTACTAATTCACATCCTTGATTAAAAGTTAGATTACAATTTCCACCTGTATAAACAAATTTTAGTTTAAATCCAATGCCATTACTTATAGATATTGCTGATGTTTCAGCCCATGAAATTGTGATTTCATTTCCTGTTGCATTAGCAAATATTCCACTTGTAATACTTCCGTCTGGTGCATTATTTGCATAAGTAATTCCAGTAAAAGAAGCTACATTTGGATCGTATCCAATCTTCATTGTTATCGCATTTATGGTATTTGAAGCTGTAAAACCACTAAGGTTTACATTTACTTCCATATTGCCATAACTACCATCTACAGTTTGAATAGTTGCAACCTGACCATTTGCCACTTGAAAAAGCGCAAACAGTAAAATTGTAATATATGTGATTATTTTTTTCATACTATAAGATGTATTAAATTAATGTAAAAACTTTAAATAAATGAAGGGGAAAGCATACGAGATGCCTCCCCTTCATTAAAGAATTTAGTTGGCTTTCACCAATTTAATAACCTTGTTGTATTTAGAAGTTTCACCATTAACAATAATTTCGCAAGAATATACACCAGATGGTAAATCTGAAGTATTTAAATTAAATTTATAGTTACCAGCATCTTTGTATTCATCAACTAATACATTAATTCTTTGACCTAATGCGTTGTAAAGTGTAATTCTAACACTTCCTGAACTTACTAAGTTATAGTTAATTTCTGCATTTCCTTTGAAAGGATTAGGATAAACACTAATACTGTTATTGTTAGCATCAGTTTGAATACTGCTTACTTTTAAAGAACTGAATTGAACAGTTTGTCCATTTCCGTCAGCAAATTCTGTATTATCACCATAACTGAATAAATCAGTATTAGATTTAATAGCATCTTTTACTCTTACTTTTAAAGTAAATAATACATCATTAGCTTGTAAAGAAACTGGATTTACATCAGCCCAAGCAACTAATACTTTACCATTAACGATATTGTATTTTAAGTCGTTTAGTTGAGAAGTTAATCCTGTTACTTCTACTAAGTTTTTATTATAATTCATATCTAATGTAACAGCACCTAAGCTTAATACATCATTTACTCTAACTGGAACTTCAATTTCTTGACTATTATTAGCTAAGATAATTCCGTCTTTTTGTAAATTAGTATATGCAATAGATTTAGCACCAGTTGTTGGAATATATGATCCGTTAACATCACCAGTAGCTAAAGCAATTAAATTCTTAGCAGTTGCGCCTGTAGTTACTGGAATATTACCACTATTTGTGAATGGATTATTTCCAAATACCCAGTCACCAGCTGTAAAGCTACTAACTAGACCTACAATACGTAATTGAACTAATAAAGCATCAGTTGAATTAACTGGGAATGAACCACCAGATAAGTTAACATTAGCTGCTACTAATGGAAGATTTGTTAAATAAGTTCCAGTAGTATGTAATTTAATTAATAAAGCATCAGCAGCTGTAACTCCACCCCATGGCTTAGTTGAAGCAAGTCTTAAAGTATAACCAGCTGTTTTAGCACCTGTAGATAAATTATCAAATCTGTAAGCACCAGCTGTATAAGTAGGAGGATCAACACTTTCGTCAATTGCTGTAGCTGTAACAGTTGAAGCAATTAAAGTACTACCTTGATATAAGTTAACAGTTACACCATTTAATGGAGTATGAATAGAATTATTATAAGTTAACTGACCAAATATTGAAGCAGTTCCTTGATTAATTGTAACATTAATACTTGCTGAAGCACTACATGAATCTTCATTAGTTTCTGTTACAGTAACAGAACCTGTAGTACAAGATCCACAGCTACCCCAATCAACAGTAATAGTACAAGAATTAGTTGTGCTGGTAATAGTACCACCTACAACAGCCCAAGAATATTTATGACCAGGAATACAAGCTGTAGAATATTGTTCAGTTGAAGGATTCAATACAGTAGTATTACCAGAAATAACTGGAGTTGGTAATGAATGAATGTAAACATTGAAATCAGTTGACATCATGATACATCCACTAGGATGACGTGTTTCAATAACTCTAACTACACCATTAGTACAATTAGCATTCCATGTTACTGTAATACAATTTGTATTAGCACCACTTGTAATAGTACCACCTAATATAATCCATTGGTATGTTGAACCTGAGAATCCACTAGTTGTTCCATTACTTACTACGCAGAATGATGAAGTATTTCCAGCACATACACCTTGATTACCACTGATAATTGGTTGCCAAGCATCAGGTTGTGTAATTACTGCACTAGTTGAAGCAGGACATCCATTTGCATCTGTTGCACTTACTACGTATGTTCCAGGTGCTAAACTACTAATATTCCCGGAATTAGAAGAATATGAGTTTGGTCCAGTCCATGAATAACTTGAACTTCCTGTTCCTCCATTTGGTGTTATAGAAATAGTTCCATCATCATAAGTATAACAAGTAACATTCGTATGACTTGCACTTACAGTATACAAAGTAGGTTGAGTATTTATTACTGAACTTGTACTTGCTGTACAGCCATTATGATCGGTTACTGTTAAAGTATAAGTTCCTGCTGATAAACTACCAATATTTTGCAATGTTGATGTATAAGAACCTGGGC
>CAYRBL010000335.1:0-4342 GCA_964422385.1 uncultured Bacteroides sp. | reverse complement strand
GTATTGTCATTTATCTTATATATGTATTTTAATTTTTAATTCTTCATTTTTAATGTAACACCGTCACCCTCCCGCTATGAACTTTCTTTTCTTTACTCCTTTTATCCATAGTTTCTATCTTATAGGCATAAACGCCTAAAGGTACTATCTTGCCTTTAAATGTCCCATCCCAAAAATCAGTATTTTCTCCTTCAAATATCAATTTCCCCCAGCGATTGTAAATATAGGTTTTTATTTCATACAAAGCTGCATTTCCATATTCAAATTTATCATTTAAACCATCGCCATTGGGCGTGAAACTGTTGGGTATCCATAGCTGTGGGCTTGTTACAGCACAATCAGTGTAATTAACTGTTATAGTATCACTTACAGTAATTTTATAATCTTCTATATACGCACTTACCCAATAAGTACCAGACTGCGTTACCAAAAAGCTGCTGTCTTTGCTGCCATCCTGCCAGGTGTAAATTACGCTATCCGCTTCTTTGGGTATATTGGCTTTAAGTAAAAGTTGTTGACCATAACATAAGCTAGTATCTTTGCCCAAACTGATGTTAAAATTTCCACAATCACAGACAGAAACATCGTCTATAAAGTAACGTGGATTGCTGGTACCGCCAACAAAAAGATAATTAGTGTACTGGTTTGAATAAAAATTACCTATTACAAGATACTTTTCATCTCCTGACGAAATAAAGCTTCCGCTTATTTTTACCCAATTCATAGTATCTTTAATAATACCATTTTCATTTTGAATTTGAGGAGTAAATGATAGATTTTCTATTAAAGTTGGTTGAATAACCAGATTTTTTGAAAAATACATTCCGATGTTTTCTATGGCATAATTAGCAAAATTATTCAATGAAACATAAAATTTTCCGCAATACTTTTTATTTACTTTTAATTTTTCCGTTAATTCAACTTCAAGGTACTCCCTGTATTCATCAAACAAATAATTTCCAAATAAAATAATACTTGCTTCTCCAAAACCTGTTCTAGGATATTGAATATTATATATATCAAATAGAATATCAGGATTAACAGAACAAGAGTGTTCAAAATTAGACGAACCATTTCCATTCATACAATCTTTCCATGGAATAGAATAAATTATTTGGGAAAAATTTGTGGGACAATTAGAAAATTCTTCAAAACTTGAGTTAGGGACAAGATTAATGACTTGTGAAGATGTCTTAAGATTATAAGATAAAATAAAAAAGAATAATATAATTAGTTTTCTATCCATTTTTGATAATATAAAAAAGCAGTAGTATGCATTTATTGTATGTCTTCAAATAAAAGTGCAACATTTTGGTTCATAAATTAAGGTGTATAATGCAAAGATTTATTAAATATTTTGTTTTTTTAAGAGCCTAAATGGCTATTTCAACACTGTGATGCATCCTTTGTATTCCTTTAGTTGCGTATTCCGTAGGCTTTTTGCAGTGAGGAGGTAATAGTAAACTCCTGAGGCAGTGCTATTGCCATTGTAATCGTTTTGATAGTGGTCTTGCTGGTAGATGAGCTTACCCCATCGGTTAAATATCTGAAGGCTGAGTTCATATTTATCGGCATTGCCAATGTGGAAATAATCGTTGGCGCCATCGCCGTTGGGCGTAATAAAATTGGGTATTACCAATGGTGGATTGCAAATTTCTTCTTTTTCTGCAGTTATTATTATAGTATCGGAAGTTGTAATGCCATATTCAGCCACATAAGCCCTTACCCAGTAAGTGCCTGGCTGTTTTACCTCGTAGGTGGCGGCATGGCTGCTGTCCTGCCAGGTATAAGTGGCATTGGGCAAGTTAGGGTTTAATATCATTTTATCTCCCTCGCACAGCTTGGCATCGGGTCCTAAATTTATATTGTAAGCACATTCACAAACAGATACATCATCTATATATATAGAAAACTGGTATATATTATTTGGAGGCCAGTTAATATTATAAAATTTACCTATTGTTAAATATTTTTCTCCTCCATTGGCAATTACACTACCTGATATTTTTAACCAATTCAAGGTATCAATTGTTGAAATACTTTTTGAAAATTTCGCACAACTATTACACATTAATGGAGTTAAAACATCATTTACTTGATTAATTGAAAACATGGCACTTATTGAATCATAAAATATTAAGCTATTATTGGCTATTGCAAAATTGTTTGTAATTTCTATCATTGAAATATAATAATTAATACAATAGCGTTTATTTCTAAATAAACTGTCTTTTAATTGATTTTTTATTGTTTCTGTATAAGTATAATTTGATGATATGTTGGGATTATTCCCATATAATATAAATCCAGCATAAGCAACTCCTGTTTTAGCATTTTGAAACCCCAATAAATTAGCAGGAACAGAAATCAAATTAGTAGTTTCACAAGCATTATAATAATCTGCAGAATAACCCCACCAGTATTTTGCTAAATTTAATTGATTAAAATTTAAAGGACATTGATAATAATCTTCAAAACTTGGATTTTGGACTAAATTAGTTCCAATAATCTGCCCATTGGAAGTTAATCCAAATATAGTAAATAAAAACAATATTATTTTTTTAATGTAATTCATTATAGTTATAAGAAAGTAATTTCTGCCCTATAGACAGGAATTACTAAAAAAGCATGATTAATTGTTGATAATTGTGATTTTCCCTGAATTAATTTTATTATTATCAACTCTGATGGTATAAAAATATAAACCGGGATTTATACCCTTTACATTTAGTTGCAATTCTGATGTTCCTTTATTAATAACCGAAGTATAAACCAGATTACCCATAATACCATAGATTTCAATACTACCATCTGTTGTAATGGCAGTATTAAATCTAATGTTAAGATTCTCTTTAACAGGATTAGGATAAACAACAACGTTAAGTTCTTTATTTGAAACTATGCTATGTGGTGGTCCTTTAGCAAAATCTACAATGATTTCATCAGGACTAATATCCAACATTACTCGGGCAGTATATACTGCATCGCCGCCTTCAAGCGACTTCCCCGCCTCTTCCCGATGAAGAATCGGGACAGGCTCTGAAAGGAGAGGTGCCCCTGCAGTGAAAGATTGAATATGTTGTGCCATTTATCTTATATTAATATGTATTTTAATTTTTAATTCAACACCGTTAAGCTTCCCTTGTATTCCTTTACCAGCCCATTCCGTAAGCTTTTTGCTGTGAGGAGGTAATAGTAAACTCCTGAGGCGGTGCTGTTGCCATTGTAATCGTTTTGATAGTGTTCGTGCTGGTAGATGAGCTTACCCCAGCGGTTAAATATCTGAAGACTGAGTTCATATTTATCGGCATTGCCTATGTGGAAATAATCGTTGGCACCATCGCCGTTGGGCGTAATAAAATTGGGTATTACCAATGGTGGATTGCAAATTTCTTCTTTTTCTGCAGTTATTATTATAGTATCGGAAGTTGTAATGCCATATTCAGCCACATAAGCCCTTACCCAGTAAGTGCCTGGCTGTTTTACCTCGTAGGTGGCGGCATGGCTGCCATCCTGCCAGGTATAGGTGGCATTGGGTAAGCTGGCGGTTAATATTTTTGTATCTCCGGCACAAAGGCTGGTATCTTGCCCAAGGTTAATATCAAAGTTGCATTCGCAAACACTTACATCATCAATACAATAATAAGCTCCTACAGGACTATAATCAACTTCTTCAAAATTTGTATGCAAATTATCTTTAAAGTTTCCTATTGTGAGATGTTTCTCTCCACCTTTGGCAACAAAGCTGCCAACTACTTTTTCCCAATTATTGGTATCTTTTAAAACTCCATTATGATTTTCTATCTGGGGCACTAATGCAAACAAACCACTATAATTTAAAACAGTATCAATTGAAAAATACATACCTATATTTTCAACGGCCTGTTTACAAATAACATAACCAGTATAAAATTCGCCACAATACCTTTTTTGCTTCTTTAAACTATCTGTAAGTACACCCATAATATATTCCCTGTATTCGTCACCAATCCACGTTCCAAACATATAAATACCGGCCATACCAACTCCTGTTCTGGGAGGTCTTAGATTTAAAGTAATAATAAGACCTGGATGTGATGTGCAATAATTTAAATAATCTGAAGATCCATTCCCTCCAAGACAATCTTCCCATGGAAAAGCAAATT
Organism: uncultured Bacteroides sp.; assembly: GCA_964422385.1. Classification (GTDB taxonomy): domain Bacteria; phylum Bacteroidota; class Bacteroidia; order Bacteroidales; family JACABE01; genus JBAXLO01. Next base: position 197 of record CAYRBL010000335.1, on the reverse strand, counting down.
TAATTTGAGAACTATTAAAAGGGCATTGAATATATTGTTCAAAACTGGGATTGGCAACCAAATTGGGACCAATAATCTGCCCATTGGAAGTTAATCCAAGTAATGTAAAGTAAAGTAATAATATTTTTTTAATGTAATTCATTTTAGGGGTCTTCTATAATTTAATTCTTTGTTATTCAATTAAATAAGTGTATATT
>CAYRBL010000334.1:0-4361 GCA_964422385.1 uncultured Bacteroides sp. | reverse complement strand
TACGAAACTGGAGCTGTCATAAAACCTGCCTTAACGTACTCGCCACTATCAAGTTTGTGCTTAATAGCCGAGAAGGTATCTAAAGTGTAGTTTACTTGTTCTAAAGTATGAACCGCAGTAGGGATCAAACGCAAAATGATAATTCCTTTCGGAATAACGGGATAAGTAACTATCGAACAGAAGATATTATAGTTTTCGCGAAGATCGTAGGTGAGCTGACTAGCCTCATCCACACTACCCGAAAGCACTACAGGTGTGACTGGTGTGTGCGTAACGCCAATGTTAAAACCTCTTTCTTTGAGGCCTGATTGCAATGCATTTACAATAGTCCAAAGTTTGGTTCTAAGTTCAGGTTGTTTGCGAATGATATCCAAACGTTTCAAAGCACCTAACACCAAAGGCATTGGCAATGATTTGGCATATATTTGCGAACGCATATTATACATCAGATATTTTATTATTTCTTCCTCGCCAGCAACAAATGCACCTATCGAAGCCATTGATTTAGCAAAGGTTCCGAAGTAAAGATCAATTTCGTCCTGCACTCCATAATGTTCGCCGGTACCTGCACCTGTTGCACCCATAGTTCCAAAGCCATGAGCATCGTCGACAAGCAAACGGAAGTTAAATTTCTTTTTATAAGCAACAATATCCTTAAGATTACCAGTGTCGCCCGACATACCAAACACACCTTCAGTTATTACAAGGATGCCACCACCAGTTTGTTCTACCATTTTAGTAGCACGTGCAAGTTGTTTGCCCAGGCTCTCCATATTATTATGTGGATACACAAAACGCTTGCCAATATGCATACGCATTCCATCAATTATGCAGGCGTGTGCTTCGCTATCGTACACTATTACATCGTTTCTATCAACCAAACTGTCGATAATTGAAACCATACCCTGATAGCCGAAGTTTAAAAGATAAGCAGCTTCTTTCGATTCAAATTCGGAAAGCTCTCTTTCCAGTTGTTCATGGTAATTTGTTTGCCCCGACATCATTCTAGCACCCATAGGAGCCGCTAATCCCCAGTCCTTTGCAGCTTGAGCATCGGCTTCGCGCACCTCTGGCATATTTGCCAAACCTAAATAGTTGTTCAAACTCCAAACAAGACGTTCCTTGCCTCTAAAGTTCATTTTAGGAGCTATTTCACCTTCCAGTTTAGGGAACATATAGTACCCATGAGCCATCTTAGCATACTGACCTAGAGGTCCGAAGTTAGTTTTGATCTTTTCAAATATATCCACAGCTTGCGTTTTTAAGATTAATGTCAAATTTTTTGCAAAGCTATTACTATTAAAAATATTAATCAAATTTAATTAACAATTGTTATAAATACTATGAATAATTATGGCAATAAAATAGAGAATGATACTTACGTAATACATTGGTTTAGGAGAGATTTGCGACTGGATGACAACACATCTTTATATAATGCACTTAATTCGGGTGCACATGTTATTCCATTATTTATTTTTGATGTTGATATTTTGGATAAGATTAACGATAAAGCTGATGCACGTGTTAATTTTATTTATAAACAATTATTTAAACTTAATTATGATTTAAAACAAAAGCATCATTCAGGTATATTAATTAAAAAAGGTAAACCTAAAGATATTCTTGAACAATTAATTGCTGAATATAATATTAAAGCTATTTATACCAACCATGATTACGAACCTTATGCACTAAAAAGAGATAAATATATTGAGTTGTTATTATTAAATAAAGGAATAAAATATTTGACCTTTAAAGATCATGTTATATTCGAAAAAAATGAAATTACTAAAGCAGATGGTTTGCCATATACTATCTATACTCCTTATAAGAACAAATGGTTAGAGAAGTATAAGACTATTAATTTTGATGATTTTAATATGAAAAAAGCAAGCTTTAATTATATTAAAAAAGAATTTAACTTTCCATCCATGTCCGAATTAGGTTTTGAAGAAAGGTTAGGGGACTTTCCAGAAATAATAACTGATTTGGGTGTGATAAAGAACTATGAAAACACGCGCAATTATCCTTCAATAAATACTACTAAAATAGGATTGCATCTAAGGTTTGGGACTGTAAGTATACGTAATATAGTTAAGTTAGCTGCTGCGAATAATAATGTATGGCTGAGCGAACTTATCTGGCGGGAGTTTTTTATGCAAATATTATATCATTATCCTTATGTTGAAAACAGTGCTTTTAAAAAGAAATATAATAATATTGAGTGGCGCAATGATGAAATAGAATTTGAGCTGTGGTGCAAAGGCGAAACGGGCTATCCATTAGTGGATGCAGGGATGCGCGAATTGAATGCTACTGGATTTATGCACAACAGAGTACGGATGGTAACAGCTAGCTTTTTGTGCAAACATCTGTTGATAGATTGGCGTTGGGGAGAAGCTTATTTTGCTGAAAAGCTTTTGGATTTTGAATTGGCATCCAACAATGGTAATTGGCAATGGGCTGCTGGAACTGGCTGCGATGCTGCACCTTATTTTAGAGTGTTTAATCCCACTATTCAGTTAACTAAATTTGATAAAGAGATGAAATATGTAAGAAAATGGGTGCCAGAAGTGGATGAATTAACGTACCGACCAATTGTAGAACATAGCTTTGCAAAAGAAAGATGCATCAAGGCTTATAAAAAAGCATTAGAATAAAACTTCTTAACGAAGAAGTCGATTAGCGGGTAACATAAATGAAAGTAAAAAGAAGAATATTATTTAAAGCTTACCTGCCCTAATCTATCCATAGCCTCCATTATCTTTTGTGTTTTATGCTGAATATATCCAGTAGGTTTATCGGGATGCCACTTGCGTGGATTCGGGAGAATGGCAGCAATAGCAGCTGCTTCGCGTTTGTTTAAATTCTTAGCAGACTTGTGGAAATAAGTCTGGGCAGCTTGTTCAGCACCATAAATACCTTCGCCCATTTCTATGACGTTTAAGTAAATTTCCATCGTACGTTTCTTACTCCAAACTACTTCTAACAAGACTGTAAAATAAACTTCAAATCCTTTTCTGATATAAGTTCTGTCAGGCCAAAGGAACACATTCTTAGCAGTCTGTTGAGAGATAGTGCTCGCACCTCTCAGTTTGCCGCCTTTTTTATTAAGTTCATTTGCTTTTTTAATAGCTTCGAAGTCGAAACCCCAATGAGTTCTAAAGTTATTATCTTCGGAAGCAATAACAGCATTCACTAAGTTAGGAGAAATATCTTCGATGTCGATCCAGTCTTTTGATAGTTTTACTTTTTCGCCAGAGAATATCTGACCCGCACATCTTACCAACATTAAAGGGGTAAGTGGAGGATTAATAAACCTATATATAATAGTTACTGCAATAGTTGAAACGAAAAACCAGATAACTATCTTCTTTATTATATTAAGAATTTTCTTTTTATTAAACTTTAGTTTGGACATCCTTTTATTAATTTGGCGACAAAAGTACTAAGAATATTTTAATTTGTATGCTTGAATTGTTTGCATTATCATAAACGTTTTTAAATTAAAAAATATTAACACATACTTAATATTGTTGTCTAAATCGTTTCTGTTCAACCGATAAATAATGATAAAAGGGATGATCATAAAAGCAGATAGTATTTTTACTATATTAATTTAATGTATTTTATAAATCATAAGGATAAAATGTGTACTTTTGCAAACTCAAATTTTATAAAAATAATAAAAATCAGAATGCAGAATATTAGGAATATTGCGATTATTGCTCACGTTGACCATGGGAAAACTACATTAGTGGATCGTATCTTACATCAGGTTCACATGTTCAGAGATAACCAAACGGTAGGTGAGTTAATACTTGACAGCAATGACTTGGAAAGAGAAAGAGGTATTACTATTTTATCTAAAAACGTTTCGGTTCGTTACAAAGATACTAAAATAAACATTATTGACACTCCTGGCCATAGTGATTTTGGTGGAGAAGTGGAAAGAGTTTTAAATATGGCCGATGGCGTGCTTCTATTAGTAGATGCTTTCGAAGGACCTATGCCTCAGACTAGATTTGTTTTACAAAAGGCTTTAGCATTAAACTTACGTCCTATCGTAGTTATTAATAAAGTAGACAAACCAAACTGTGATCCAGATGCTACACATGAAGCAGTATTTGATTTAATGTTTAATTTGGATGCAACAGAAGAACAATTAAGTTTCCCAACTGTGTATGGTTCTTCTAAAGAAGGATGGATGTCGGGAGATTGGAAACAACCTGCTACAGATATCACTTTTTTATTAGATACAATCATATCGTACATTCCTCAACCAACATTTGATATAGGAAACCTTCAGATGCAAATCACATCTTTGGATTACTCTTCTTATGTAGGTAGAATTGCTG
>CAYRBL010000333.1:0-4380 GCA_964422385.1 uncultured Bacteroides sp. | reverse complement strand
GCTTGACGAACCAATACTTCCTGAAACAGCATCGGCTGCAATAGCGGTGATACTAGCTGTCAAACTGCTTGGTTGAGTAAGTGAGTAATTCGCAGCTTTTGCTCCTGTCAAAGTTGATGTTGATGTAACAGCTATTCCACTTGCTACGCCTGTACTGGTAAAAGTTCCTGTTCCGCTTAAGCTAACGTCATCAGCACCCAAAATTCCATTTAGTGTTCCGGTTATTGTTGCTGTATTATTTCCATCGTAAGGTTTACTTACAGCGGCTGCACTAGTAACGGTAAGAGTAACCTGAGCAATGCTAAAAGTATAAGCAGAAGAACTTGCGGCATTATAATTTGTACCTATTGTAGCATTTGCCACCACTTGATAAGCACCAGCATTTGTAGGAGCTATAGCCGAAGAATAAACAGCACCGCTGGTATTTGTATATAATAATGTAGGAGTTCCACCATCACCATTATACGATATAGTAGCCGGACCTTGAGCTGAACCTGTATAAGTAAAGCTATTTGTTCCCGAAACACTGATTGTTGGTGTGGCTTTAGCAATTGTTATTATACCATCAACCGGAGTAAAGCTATAATTTGTAGCAGTTAAACCTGATACAATAGGAGTAATTGTAATACCCGAACTTGCAGGAGTAGTTGTAGCCGTATAATTGGTAGTATAGGTTGGCGTACCTGTTATAACTGAAGCTGTTTCACTATGCACAAAACCAGATGGTGTAGAAGAACCCGCATCAGTTACAGATGCAATAGTAGAGCCAAAGCTTACAGTTTGATTACCTGCAGTAATATTCAATGGGACTTTACTAATTACAAAATTGCCCGCACTGACTGCTGTCCCACCACTTGTAAATCCATCACTCGATGCAGCAACATTTGCTGAAACAGCATAAGTACCTGCATTGGTTGCTGTTGCTAAACCTCCATATAAAATACTACTTACTGTACCGGAACTACTGAATGTAGCCGACTGTGACGAACCATTATATGTTACCGGAGAATTGGTAATACTTAACGTTGGCGTAGCTGTAGCAGTATTTGATGAAACGGTAACAATAACTGAAGATGCAAATGCAGCATTTTTATAAGTTGCAGCTGATGAAGAAGAGCCCCAGGTACCATTTACTCCATTTAAACTTCCTATTTTTATACTTCCAGCTGTATTTGTTCCAGCAGTAAGTGTAACAGTAGTTCCTGAAGTAATATTCAGGAGACCCGTTATTGCAGTTGCACTACTTACTGTTATTGCTCCAGATTTATTAAGTGTTAAATTATTTAGAGTATTTGCAGTTGGTGTAGTAGTAAATGCACCTGTAACAGCTCCTTGAAACTCGTAATTTGCTGCCGAACTAAAAGTTCGTGTCATATTTGTAGATGGTATTGCACCAGTTATTCCTGTTGAACTTGAAGTAATCAAGGTTCCTCCTGAATTTAATATAAATGCTGAAGATGCAGCTGAAGCTGTTATTGAATTTGACAATAAATTCAACGTACCATTTACAGTTAATGTTCCCACATAATTTGCAGTAAGACTCCCTGTCAAAATAAAACTGTTATTTACTTGTACAACTGTGCCTGAATTTATGGTAAGATTGGTGTATTGAAATGAATTATTAGATGTAACTGAAATTTGTTGTGGACTTCCTAATGTTCCACTTCCAGTAAAATTGATTGTACCATTAGGAATACTAGCAACTGTTGTATATGTAATACCACTAGATTCTGTAATACTTCCAAGTAAGTTTATAGAGCCAGAAGTTGACGCACCAGTGACTGCCCAATCTAACGTACCACTTGTTAATATAAGGTTGCCATTGATTGTCAAGGTTCTTGAACCGGCATTAGTGATTCCTATTGTTCCACTTCCTGAATTTGTCACATTTCCTCCTACAGTCAAAGAGTTTGCTAAAGTAATAGTACTACTTCCACTATAAGTCAAATTATAATAATTCGCCCCACTTGCAACTGGAAGTACCGGAATCGTTTGAGCAGTAGTACCATTAAACTCTACCGTACTTGTTCCAATTGTATAATTACTTGTACCAGGAGTAAGTGTTCCTGCAATTTTTATTGTTCCGTTGGCTAGCGTTCTTATTCCATTGCCAGTATTAGTAATAGAATTATAAGTGAACGCAGGAATGGTTTGAGATGAAGCACTGCTAAAGTTAACAGTGCTTGATGTTGTAGTATAAGCAATTATACCAGTCGCAGGAATACTAAACATCCCAGCAATGTCAATTGTACCAATTGAAGCCAATGTAATAGTAGATGATGATTTTGTACCGCTTATGGTTAAGTTATTATAATTAAATGCTCCAATTGTCTGATTTCCTGTTCCATTATAATCTACTGTATTAGAAGCATTACTCCATGTAACTGCGCCCGAAATTGAATTAGTAGCAACGCCACTTATTCCAATAGTACCTGAAGCCAATGTAATTGCAGGAGTGCTTGTTCTAGTTCCAGCTATGGTTAAGTTAGCGTATTGAATTGCAGAAATTACCTGGCCACTAGTTCCGTTATAATTGATGGTTGAAGCCAATCCTAAAGTAATAGTTGGGGTATTGGTATTATCAAAAACTGAAGAAGTAGTTCCAGAAAGTCCACCAAGAGCTTTCGCAGTATTTAAAGTTCCATTAATTGTAACTGTTGCTCCTACACCAAAACTCATTTGAGTTGCAACCATATCAGTAAAGCAACTAGAATTTACGGTAAAAGTACCACCTGCAGCAATTGCCGGTGAAGTATTAAATGTTTTTAAACCTGTTATACCCGAAATCAATAAATTATAATACGTCAATGTTCCGTTAGTTCCACTACTATTTGCAGTTGAAATAGTCTGTGTAGAAGTTGAATTATATTCTACTGTTGAACCAGAAGCTAAACTTATAATAGGTGTATTTGTGCTTACAATAGATGAAGTCGTTGCACCCGAAAAACCACCAGCAGCAGTTATCGCTGTTTGGAAAATTCCATTAATATTAGCAGTACCCGAAGTTCCAAATGTCATTTTTGTTGTTCCGGCCGTATATGTAACACCAGCATCTAGTGTAAAAGTATTGCTGTTACCTAAAGTAATATCACCACTAGGTGTTTTAGCTGCACCTGTATTACTTATTTGCAGATTGGCATATGTTCTTGAAGTTACTGCTTGTGGAGAAGCAGCATTATAAACAACTATTGAAGAAGTTGCTAAATTAATTGTCGGATTATTTGTACTCTTAATTGTTGTTGAAGTAGAACCTGAAAAACCGTTAGTATTAGCGGTTTGCAAGATGCCATTAATTGCAGCAGTACCCGAAGTACCAAATATAATTAAGTTTGTTCCTGCATTAAGAGTAGCGCTGGCAGCCAACGTAAATGTATTACTATTTCCGAGCGTAATGCTTCCACCTAATGATTTTGTTCCACTACTATTTTGAATTGTAAGGTTAGGATAGGTACCAGTAGGTATTGTTTGAGTACCTGCACCATCAAAAACAATTGTTGCAGTAGCATTTAAAGATCCAAATGTTGGATATGCCGACAGGTTCTGAATAGTTAAAGTTGCTGCAGCAGCTACATCAACTGACCCTGTAACAGAATAGTTAGAAGGAATCGTAAAATTACATCCGGTTGTTCCATCACCCACAATTATTTTAGAATTAGCACCTGAAACTGTCCAGTTTGAACCGATTGTTGGTGTGGCATTATTTCTGATATTAAATGCCTGATTTGTCGAAGTAAAGTCAGTTGGTGCATTTCCTGCTGCCAGGGTAACGTCATCGGTCCAAGTACTTAACTGATCTAAATCCCCTGTAGACTTGGAATAAAATTGCGTTAATAGTGTGGTTGCAGTTGCAGTTACACCAGCCGAATAAGTTCCAAATGCATCTACAGTCCAGACTTTATAATAATAAAGAGTATTTGCTGATAAACTAGTATGATTGTAGGGCGAAGTCGAACCCACGTATAAGACCGTACCACCTCCACTAATTGAATTTCCAGCGGTATAAGCACCATTGGGTATACCAAATGTGTTGGTAGTATTCCAAGCTACAACAACATTATTAGTAATGTATGGTGTGAAGGCAATATTTATTTGTGTACTGCTTGAAGCAGTTGCACTTACACTTGTTGGATCTGCCGGTGTTACATTAAAGGTGTTGCTTGTGGCAGAGTTTAATCCTGAAGCTGAAGCACTTAATGTATAATTATTTGCAGAATTATCTATTTTTACACCGGCAAAATTTGCAACACCGCTTGATGCTGATAATGGATTTGAAGTTGCTGATAAGTTCCCAGTTCCGGGATTTGAAGCAATTCCTAAGGTAATTGAATTAGTTGCAGTTGTTACAATATTACCACCTGCATCCAATACCTTAACTACTGG
>CAYRBL010000332.1:1281-4414 GCA_964422385.1 uncultured Bacteroides sp. | reverse complement strand
ATCCAACACTTTTGCCCTGCACCGGGATGCCCCTCCGGACAAACTTTTGGGCTTCGTACTATAATTTTTATATAACGAGTTTTGATTTGAGTAAAATCAGAAACCGAATAATCTAAATTTACTTCTTTATGCATAGGAATGTAAACCGCACTGTGTTCCTTTATTTCTTTATAATTAATTCCATCTTCTGACGACTCGTACATTGCATATTTTGGTGCAAATATCCACGAGTTAGTGTTCTCAAGATAATTAACGGTTACACTTTTTACAGTCTGCACCGAGCCAAGATCTATAGTAGCTACCATATCTTTGCCCTCATAACCCAACCAATTTCCATCAGTGTAATTAGCTGTACCAAACTTGCCATCCGTCAACGATTGAGCTCCATTTGCTTTATACTTTTCGCTTGGTTCTTCTTCTAGACTTACCTTTTTATTAAGCGAAAGCGATAATCTTAGTTCTGCAGCACTACCATATTCACTGCCGTTTTTAAAAGTATTGGCCTTAATTAATGTTCCTACCTTTGCGGTAAATGCTTTAGAATATTTAATAGATTTAGACGTAGGAGACGAGCCATCGGTAGTATAATATATCTGCAAACTTGTATCTTTGGAATCTAAATGGATTAAATATGTACCATCCTTTTGAGCCTCGGAATGGATATTTATATAATTAAGATAGGGTTTTATATCTCGTATTGTTAAATCATTTTCTGGGATACCCTTTACTTTAATAATATTATTAAAAGTTTCTTTATAATTACATGGAGTTGTAATCCACTTCTCTTCCCATTGTTTTAGGCTATCCTCGCTATGATTAAATATAGAGTTATAAAAAATAAGCCATCGTTGCATATAATAAGAGTTAACCAAACCACCCCAAGTTTTACAAGCATATTCAGATAAAACAGGTCCTCCCCATACTGTAATCTGACGCTTTGCCTGTTCCTCATAATAATTTTTTTCTTCGGGAGTGTCTCCCAAATTGCGCGCAAGTTGCACCCATGAATTAAGATTCTTATTTGGAATTTGTTTTAAAGATGCTTCGATATAAGACATCATTATAGATGCATTTCTAAACATTATCTGTGATTTCAATATGTTATTTTGTTTATATGATTCTATACCTTTATTTAAAAAGAAATCTGTTCTAAAGCCATAGAGTAATGATTGTAATTCTAAATTGTCATCTCTAAATAAGAGGTTCTTGTATAAAGTATCAGATAAACTTCCATAAATATTAACTGCACTATCAATTTCTGCCGGCATATATATTTTGTGATCGGCCATAAGCGAAGGCCTCAACTGGTATAAGTTTGGCGAATGATAACCATTGGGCCCGTATATCGACTTAAGCAGAAGCCTCCATATATTCTTTACATCTTTTGGATAGCTTCCATAACGGGATGTACACCATAACTCTATCCATTTGTCTAAGTCGATAGGTTTGTCGGTCCAAGCAACATCTGTAAGCAATTCATACACCACTTCGTTTTGATTAATACCTTCAGGAGATATCCCGAAGCCAGAGAGTTTGCCATGATTTGAAGTAGCCAGCATCTTTGGTGCATCGCTAGCAAACAAAGCCAAATCGCCGCCCAACTGCGTCTTGCCACCATAATTATGAATATAACTACATATCCAATTCTTACCATAGAACCCATCTTGCTCTTTCCAACCATGAAACGACTCGTTAGCTAAGTCGATTATTAGCATTTTATCATCAGGAACGTCTTTAAGGAAAGCCTGAACAGCAGGCTTAGTCCAGAAGTTTTTATCATTAAAGAACAACCAACCTTGCATCACCCACACAGCATCAGCATCGGCTTGGTGTATACTATTATATATAGTGCTGCCAAATTCCTGAAGTTCCTTTTCTTTATCTTTTTTAATAGGCACCGTCATCTCGTTGAAGGCATCGGCTAAGTAATATTTACACTTGCCATATTCCTTAGTATATTCGTCAATAAATTTCTTGCCAATCTCAGTAAATTGCTTCGCCGAAGGCATTAATATATGCGTGCCATATTCTTTGGTAAAGCCACACCAGGGAGCCATGTCGATAATGCCGGCATCGGGCATCACCCTTTTAATGGCGTCGGGAACATAGCCCGAAAACGCTGGAACAATCGGCATCATTCCCAACTCTCGCATGCGTTGGAGGAGTTGCTTTTGCAAGCTTACCGACTTAGTGTAGTAAGACTTTGGAGCAGGTCCGCCATGCTTGTTCACATTGCCCATTCGATGCCAGGGAAGGAAAGCAGGGCCTGTAAAATAGTCGTCAAGTTCCTTGTCGGTAATGCCATACGACTTCCAAACCTTCTGCCAAATTGCCTCCTGTCCTATCATTGCCACAGGCATATTTATCCCATGCAACGCCATCCAATCCAGTTCGTACTGCCATTGATCCCAACTCCAAAAAGCCATCGAATATCCATAGGTACATACGTTGTAATATTGCCGCATCTTATAAGGGCTTGTTATCTTAGCGATGTCATAATCGGGAAAATAAAGAGGCTTGTCATAACTGCTGCTGCTCCATGTGAACTGGAAATGACATGCTTTGCGCAGATAATCGTATGCACCATGGCACATCGCAATAGTACTGCTCCCTTGCACTTGCACCATGCCGTTTTTTGCATGCACTTCATAAGAATCCAATCCATCAAGCTGAGGGATTTTAACGAATTCAAAGTATTTTGCTCCATTCCCCAAAACTCTTTCCATAACCTGATGCGCTGCTTTAAGCTCCTGCTCAGCATTATTCTGACTATACAATCGTAGTGTAGCAAACACAAATGCAAGTAATATAAACCCTATTTTTCTCATGGCAATATGCTTTTTATTTTGCTTGTAAAAGTAATAAAAACCTTTTATTAATAAAGGAAATATTTAGAAGTATTTTTGAGAAGAGACTATTAGGAGTTTAGCTTATTAGGCTTTTAGTAAGAAAAAGGAGATAAGTAAATCCTTTTTTTTATACCAAAATTAGACAACTTAGGTATAAAAAGAATACAAATCTTATTTATAAAAAAAAGATTATGGTAAGAAAAAGAAAAGCGGAGTAATATTCGGTGTACTTAGAAGCTCCTGATTGCTCTAACATATCCCAAACTATTCTTAAAACTGTAGTT
>CAYRBL010000332.1:0-1181 GCA_964422385.1 uncultured Bacteroides sp. | reverse complement strand
TTGTACCATTGTATACCCGTACTAATATCAGTAGTTGCAGCAATGATACCATGAGGAACATTTGCATTATAACCAGTATCGCCAGGCAACAGAATATAAGCCACAATACCACCCTGGAAAGCCTGACCTATAGGAGGAATACCCGACATAAAACTAATCTCATTACCATAAGCAGTACCTGCACTATTGGTAGCATAAGCTCTCACATAATAGGTTGTTACAGGTGTAAGACCCGTTAAATTACCTGTAAAGACACCTGCACCAGTTCCACTTGCAATAAAACTATTGGCAAGAGTAGGATTGTGCGAAGTACTCCAGCATATACCACGAGCAGTAACAGAAGCGCCTCCATCATAAGTGATATTTCCGCCAGCTGTGGCAGTAATATTGGTAATATTGGTAGCGGTAGTTGTCAATAGTGTAGGTACATCCCCTCTAACGCATCTCACCGATTGACCATACTTCTTACCTAAAGTACTAGTTCGGGTAACCGCTGCAGAGTTGTAAGCCATCGAACGATTCCAGGCAGTATCTGTAAGATTAAATGCAGTTGAACTCCACCAATAACCATTAGTTCCAATGTTTCCATAAGTACTTGTATTGGTACGGTAGCCGCCAGGCAATGCTGTGAACCCTGTTGCGTTTGTAGCTCCGGTGTTTGGAGTAGTCCAATGGGTAATCCCTGTCTCTCTTAACTTATTTCCTGAAACTGCCTCGCCACCCAGATAGGTAGTTAAGGTTGTTATTTCAGCATCTGAAGGAACATGCCAGCCTATAGGACAAAGCAATCTTGGGTCGACAACTGAATAAAAATTATAGAGGTTACCATAAGTATTATAGTTAGCAATGGAATTATTATAATAACAATAAGCTCCAGTTGTAAGGCTTCTCCAACTTGCACTATCTGATACAAATGGAATAGCATCCCCATTGCGATAATGCGCAACCTTTAAATTTTGTTTAATCCAATATTGAGTGCCAATTTGTACCGTATCATATCCATTATTATCCAAATCAAAAACTGGATAATTAAGGGTAGTAGTAAACACTACATCATTACCATAACCTGTACCTGCAATATTTGTAGCATACGCCCTTACGTGATAAGTAGTGAGCGGAGAAAGTCCACTTAAAATACTATTGAAAGAGCCAGTACCCAAACTATCCGAAGTAAAACTATT
>CAYRBL010000331.1:2641-4432 GCA_964422385.1 uncultured Bacteroides sp. | reverse complement strand
GCATTAAGGCGGGGTGCACCATCCCTAATCACTAAATCCCAACGACTACCACCCAACGAACGATGATTGAAATAATCATCAGCAAAACGATAAGCAACACTTAAAATATGTTCATCATCGCATCCGGTAAATTTTCCATCTTCCACATTTTTACGAAACGTACCAAGTGAAGGGAGACTAGGATATAATTTAGGAATTGTATTTTTAATCAGAGTCAAAATATAATTAACCGTATAAATTTCAGAATCTCTAGCCATTATTTCAATGAAATGCATCTGTATTGCTCTTTTTTTTAAAATACCGTCTGAAAATTCAAACTTTGCCGCTATTTCTTTTTCATCATAAATACACCAAAAGAAATACAATACAAGGTCTGTATTCATGTACTCATGAAACTTTTTAGTAAAATCCTCAATCAAAAATTGATTGCTAAAAGAACCTATTTTTTTATTTCGTTTCATTTGTATTCTTTTTGAATAATGTAAATAATATACCCGCTCCTATTACAAGTGGTAAACCCATTGAGCTAAGCGATGCAAGTCCTGTTTTTGTTCCTGTACCAGTACCAGTTTTACTATAATCAGTCGTTGGGTCGAATGCCCCGGCTTTAATAGTTGAATCAGATGGCTTTGCTTTTTCTGGAAACAATGCTTTGAAAATGGCTATTAAACCGCCTATAATACTAATTACGGTTAAAATAATAGTAAGCGGTTCACCAATAGCTACATCGGGTTGTTTTCCATTTTTCAGGGCTGCCAGATATTGTTCAGGAGTCATTCCGGTACGTGCCACAATACCCGAACGAATACTGAGAGACATTGCACCCGATGTTTGATAGGTATTTACGGAACTCATCCAATTAAATGTTTCCTGTTGTTTGCCTCGTTTATCACCAACAATAGCCGGATGTGTTGATTTTTCGGCATCCGGTATAAAGGTGTAGATATAATAGATACCTGCCTTTTTAATTTCACCTGCCAACTGGTAACTGTCAATACTGCTACCGATACCCGATTGAATGACATTGTAGGGATAAACCTCAGTCATAAACATATCAAAAGTATCTTTGTCGTAAGCTGTTGGTCGGATGTCGTTATCGTAACGGTATTTTAATTCGTCCAGCAACATATCCAATCGGTCGGCACGTACATCCTCGTTTATTTCGTAGCTTGTGAAATTGCCATCGGTAACCATTCCGGCAATGATATACGCCATCCGTTTAATTTCCTTGCAAACTCCATTGCAGTAATTATAGGAATACAGCAACGCGGCTGTAATATCCATTTGGTCGAAATAATAAGCCTCTTCTTTTTTGGTAGTGCTTATATTTAGCATCTCCAACATCAAATCAAAACGAGCATACAAGTAATGTTTTCCGGGAGTTATTCCTCGTTCATTTTCATCGCCTATCCATAACTGGTACCGTTCGGATGAATGTTCGGGTAGTGTCGATCCTACCCGAACTTTTTTTTGTCTAAGTCGAAACTTCGACATACCAGGTAATCCGGCTAAGTATGCTATTTTTGTTCCTTTATCTGCCATGTCGCAATGATAAGTATATTTTAATTCAGTGTTGAAAGGTTGACCAGCTTGTACGGTTGCAACGGCATCAATAATTACATTTTCCGACAAGTCCCGACTTGTCGCTACTACATAAACATGTGTTGCTTCTTTTCGGGTATCGTAACTAACAAATCGGAAAATGTGGGGTATTCCTAAAAATCGAAGTATTACAGCTGTAAACAGTGAATAACTTTTACAATCACCCACACGGTCACTAATTAACCGTGC
>CAYRBL010000331.1:0-2541 GCA_964422385.1 uncultured Bacteroides sp. | reverse complement strand
AGTTGTTTTAGCGTTTCTTGTGCTATTACATCAGGGTCAACGGTAATGGATATATTGAAATTTTGCTCCGAATTACCCATCAATACCATATTTTCAACCTGATCCAGTTGCGCTATCTTCAATCCATTAAGGTATATATCAGCTGCTATGTAGCTGATGTTTAGGATTGTGTTTGATTTGTTGGTAAGTTTGACTGTTACCAGTGAAGTAAAACTTTTATCAGTAATAGCGGTAGGCATTACCGATATAATACTCATGTCGAGATTATAAATAGCTAAAAGCGTGGGAACGTACCAAGCTGCTAAACCGGCACCGGCTATTAAAAGTATTGTTGTAAGTTTTGACATACTGATACGAATTGCATTAATTCAGAATGCAAATGTATGTATCGTAAAATAAAGGTGTGGGAAAAATGGGAATTTTGGGAAAAATGGGAATTTTGACTGTTTTTGGGAATACTTAATTATTTAGGGATACGGCACAAAAAAACCGTAACAAGTTCATTGTTACGGTTTTTAATTGAAAATAATAAAATTTACATGTAGTATCCTTTTAATGAATGAATAGTAACTATATCATCAGCAACTATATAAATAATACGATGTTCGTCGTTTATTCGTCTACTCCAATAACCTGATAGATTGTATTTAAGCGGTTCGGGTTTACCTATACCATCATACGGAGATTCTTTAATACTTTGTAAAAGTTTCTCAATTTTTTTGATTACGGCTTTATTGTTTCTAAACCAATAAGCTAAATCATCTTCAGCTTTTGGTTTAAACTTTAATTCCATATTTACTTAAGTCTATATCAATAGATGGTTGTGTTTCAGTTTCGCGTATTTTAGCAACAAACTTTTTATTATAAGGAGACTCCTCCTCTATAAATCCTTTTTCTTTGAAAATAGGAATTAAATCAGCATGTTTGTATAAATTTATACGGATATAATGAGCGAAACCTTTTGTGTTTTTTTCTACAGATACTCCTGCTATTCGTGCCATAATGTTAACCCTTTCGTTTAGTTCTATAAATAATGATGCAAAGATAAAAATATTATTCTGATTGAATATCATAATACATTTTAAATTCTTCCATTGTAACAATTTTTGGTTTCGGTTTGTTGAGTGCATCCCGGAGTAATTGTATCTTACGACTAATCGATGATTTTGATAGTTCCGGCAAAAGCTGTTGAATTTCTTTGATGGTTGCAATTTTACACATACACTAAAAATTTAGACGTAAATTAGATTTTACATGAAAGTAAATTGTACTCTGCAAAAGTAATACTAATTATTTATATAGCAATGATTTACTATGATTATTTGAAGTAAATATTTAGGTGTAATTTATATGGGATTTTAGGCGTTATTTAGGTGTATTTATTAGTAGTAAGTAGTAAGCGATAAACAGTAAGCATACAGGCTATGTTTTTACGTGTAAAAACATATCAAACAACTATAAAAAACGGATTGAAAAATGTTACGGACACTCCAAATGTCCGGGGTTTTTCAATCTGTTTTTTTTCCGCTGTACCCTATTTGGCGAAATGTGTTACAAATTATTTGCTTCAAAATATTACGCACAAATGATTTGTATCTCATTGAGCGGGTCATTATATTTAGTTTATAGTTTATAGTTTTTAGTTTATAGTGATAAAATATATTTCCACGGCGAAGTAATAAAATGCAATCAAAAAACTGTAATTGTGTAACTGTGTAATTTTAATTTTTAATTTATTGATTTTCAATGTTTTATAAAATTACAAATGTTTTACAAATGCTCTCACAAATAGATTACAGATTTGTAACTAGTGTACGAAGATAGAAACATGCACAAATGAAGTGTTTTTGTGCGAAAAGATTACAAATGTATTTTTGATTTGTAACGGTTTGTAATTGATTTGTAATTTTTATTTGTAACGCTGTAAATACTTAGTATTTAAATAGTTTACACTTTTTCCATTTCTTAATTACAGAATTACAAATTTTTGATTGTATATTTAAGGGGAAAGGGGGTGCAATGCAAGCAAAGCCAGAAACATGCCCCGCCATCCGGGACGGTGTCCCTAAGATATAAAAAAATGCCCCGGCATCTGTAACGATGGCGGGGCTTTAAGAAGTGGATAGTTTATAGTGTAAATATAGATTATTTTGTGATATACATACCTATTGAATGTAATTGTTGTATAGCTTCTTTATGACTGAAACCAATCATTAAAGCTGTATCAATATATTCAGGTATTGTACATTTTATAAGTGATGTATTACCTATTGAGGTACTCGTTGAGCCTTTTTTCTGCTCTTTCGATTTCGTTCTTTGGGGTTTCATTGGTTACACAAACTCTAAATCGAAGTTTTTAAAACCTCTATCCTTATAAATATGAGTAAATAAACGTATTAAACGCTCCTTTACCTCTTCTTCGGTATTTCCGGTAAGCCCATCAGATAGCATAATTTCAATATTTTCTTTGGGTATAGGTAATACTTTGCGAATTCCACTAATTTTATTTTTCTTATTTTTAGTTACTTTTTCCATTGTCGA
>CAYRBL010000330.1:2417-4434 GCA_964422385.1 uncultured Bacteroides sp. | reverse complement strand
AGGAGGGCTTTTTAGTATTTAATCAACGCTGAAGCATTCATTTCTTACTATAATTCCTCTTCTTTCAAATTCATTTTGTAGTTCAATCCAATTAACGGGTTTCAATGTCATACCCGGATATATTACTGAGGAATAATCTTTCATTATTAATCTTAATCCTACTGAAAAACGCATTTGTTCAATGACTATTTCGCTAATATCCGATATATCATAAGTCTTATTAATCCATTTTAAAAAATAATTTCTAACAGTGATTCTTCCATTATCAATATAATAATAATACATCCAATTATAACAAATCAAACTCATTAATAAAATATAAAAACCAAATAAAGTTAAGGAAAAACCGATGATATTCTTTTCTTTATTTATAAAAGCAAACAATATGAATACTAAAAAGACTACGAAAGGTGGAATAAAAACTTTTGCAACTTTACTAAGTTTACCTTTAAATATAATAATGGAATTACTTTCTTTAATAGTATCATTAATATCAACAATTAAATTATTATTAAAATCGATATTTTGTTCTTTAATATCTAAAATTTCTTTTAAATAAGCTTTAATCTGACCTATATTTGAATAGTAATTATCATAAATATATAAAGTCTCATCATTATTAAATCTGATATAAATCCCTTCGATATCGCTATCAACAATAAATTTTATTGGTACTTTACCCGTTAATTCTATTTCTTCGATATCGGATAAATTATATGTACGCTTTTTAATTTTAATAGTTTTATCATCTATTCCTATTATTGGGAAGTACTTTATAAACTTTAAAAAAATGTCAATGGAATATAAAAACATTAAAATACCAACAACTAATATAAGATAATTAGCGCCTTCGGGTTTATTCATTGACTCGAAAAATGAGTATATAGCAACGAAGACTACGGTATAACACATAATAAGTGCAAAAGCAAGAAAAAAGTAGAATTGGAATTTATGTCTTTTTGTTTTCATCGTTTTATTTTATTTAATTTTTCTTTTCTTTAATTATTAATTACAATCAATCTCGTTTACATGTTTTGTGGTTGATGTTTTAAACTTACGCAGGTTTGATGTTTGTGTGGAGTCGCAATCTTTACACAGTTTATTCAAATTATTTAACCATTTCTTGCCTTTGTCCTTCTCAAAATACAGTTCATAGCCTGTAAAATCTGCCATGTCGTCAATATGTTTCTTGTCCATTTTTGTAAGCCTTTCGGCAAATTCTTTAGTATAACTTTCGATATATGTTATCAAAAAAGAACCTACGGCTTCGGATAAGCATCCATCAGATTTATCAAGTATTTTAAGCATAACCTTAAAATAAAAATCTCTTGTAGCACTATTGTTTGAAGAAATACTATCCAAACAATCAAAAGTAATCTTATTATCCATAGGATAAATACTATCAATTAGCATTAGTTGCGCTACTTTCTCAAGTGGTTTATCAGATAAATAATAATAACTTGATGGATTTGTTAAGGAATCTAATTCTTTTGTTTTTGGGTTTAAAGAATCAGAAGGAATCTGTTTGGGATTCTCTTTAACGTACTCCGGATTGGTACAACTTACAAAAAGAAATAATAGTATTACCAGAAGTTGTTTCATTATTTTTAGCTTGTAAATTTAATATATAACAAATAATATTGGCATCAAAAGTATAAATTTTATTCATACAATAGTGTTTTTACTAAATATATTTCTCTTTTTGTTTTAAAAACAAGAATGCATAATGCTTTAATACGATTTTTTAAGACTGTGTAATCAATACATTGTACAACACAAACAATGTTTAGTGTCAACTTTGCTTTATTAAAGGTCTAAAACGCGTCTCTAGGCAAGAGTCTCGTGTCTCCAGGCAAGAGTCTCGTGTCTCTAGGCAAAAGTCTCGCGTCTCCAGGCAAAAGTCTCGCGTCTCCAGGCAAAAGTCTCGCGTCTCTAGGCAAAGGTCTCGTGTCTCTAGGCAAGAGTCTCGTGTCTCTAGGCAAAAGTCTCGCGTCTCTAGGCAAAAGTCTCGCGTCTC
>CAYRBL010000330.1:0-2317 GCA_964422385.1 uncultured Bacteroides sp. | reverse complement strand
AGTCTCGTGTCTCTAGGCAAAAGTCTCGCGTCTCTAGGCAAAAGTCTCGCGTCTCCAGGCAAAAGTCTCGCGTCTCTAGGCAAAAGTCTCGCGTCTCCAGGCAAAAGTCTCGTGTCTTCGGGTAAAAGTCTCGTGTCTTCGGGTAAGAGACGCAATTCTTCATAAAACAAGGTTTAAATCTAAAAAGAAAGAGCCGCTATCAACTTAATGATAACGGCTCTTTGTATTTTAATTAGATTGCTTCACTTCGTTCGCAAGGACGGATATGGTAAATCATTTTTATTCTTCCTAATCGCCTTACTTCAATTATTAATTGTTAATTATTAATTATTAATTGTCCCTTAAATCCCCAACAACGTCTTTACAGGATCAATGCCATGTAGCAACATCTGGTATGGATTCTCGATTAATTCTTTTACTTTAACTAAAAAACTAACTGATTCGCGACCGTCAATTACTCTATGATCGTAGCTTAGGGCTAAGTACATCATAGGCTGTATCACCACCTGACCATTCAACGCAATCGGGCGCTCTATAATATTATGCATACCCAATATCGCGCTTTGTGGAGGATTCAATATTGGTGTCGACATCATTGAGCCGAATACACCCCCGTTGGTAATCGTAAAAGTACCCCCAGTCATCTCGTCCAAAGTGATTTTATTATCACGCGCTTTGGTTGCAAGTTCTTTAATTTTCAATTCAATTTCTGCCAAAGTCATGCTCTCAGCATTTCTTATTACAGGCACCACCAAGCCTTTTGGTGCACTAACTGCTATACCCACGTCGGCATATTTATAGGTGATAAGTTCCTCGCCGGATATCATCGAATTCACACTTGGATACAACATCAATGCCTCGGTAACTGCCTTGGTGAAGAACGACATAAAGCCTACAGATACTCCATGTTTTTGTTTGAAAGCATCGTTATATTTCTTTTTTAGCTCCATCACCTTGCTCATGTTAACTTCGTTGAAGGTAGTAAGCATAGCGGTTTCGTTTTTCACTGAAACCAGTCTTTCAGACAACTTAAGGCGAAGTGGAGTCATTTTCTTTTTCTCTGCTTGGCGCGAAAATGCTTCCATTGTGATAGGTTCTTCTTTGGTAAGAGCGATGACCTCATTGCGCGAAATACGTTTGCTTTTAAACTTATCTACAAGTTCTTTTTCGCTAATGTTTTTTTCTTCCATCACCTTGCGGGCTAAAGGAGATATGTGTACAGCGCTATCAACAGCAGCTGCTTTTGGAGTTTCAACTGCCTTCACTTCTTTGGTTTCCTTCACTTCTTTTTTAGGTGCTTCTGCTGCTTTAGGACTTGTATTAGCAGCCGAACTATCGATAGTACAAGCCACAGAACCCACATCAACAGTGTCGCCTTCAGCTGCAATTAACTTAATCACACCATCGGCTTCTGCACTTAAACTTAAAGTAGCTTTGTCGGAATCAATCTCAGCTATCTCATCATCCTTTTCTACGAAATCACCATCTTTAACAAGCCATTTCGAAAGCAATACCTGCGTAATAGATTCGCCTGGACTTGGAACTTTTATTTCAATAATCATTTTGTAATATTATTATTTAAAACAATTTTATTCACTTTTCACACAATACATATCACATTCGGTAAAGCCCCATTCGCAGGTGCATTTACCAAAGGTTTTGTCAATTATCTTTTGTTGCTGAAGCTTGTGCAACTTGCTCGAGCCCGTTGCAGGACTTCCACTTGCAGGGCGGGCAGCACATAACTTTAACGGAATATCTTGAGTCATTCTGCGCATAAATGTCCATGCTCCCATATTATCCGGCTCTTCCTGCACCCATAGCCAATGTTTTGAATTAACATATTTAGCTTTGATTTCCGACAATTGTTTTTGTGGAAATGGGAACAACTGCTCTACTCTAACTATCGCAATATGGTCGATACCCAGCTTTTCTTTTTCTTCTAACAAATGATAATATATCTTACCTGTACAGAAAACTACTTTCTCTATAGCTTCTGGTTTTGCAGCAGCATCGTCTATGACTTCCATAAACTTACCTTTTGTAAATTCATCTAAAGTCGACACACACGCAGGATGTCTCAACAAACTTTTAGGAGTAAAAACCACCAAAGGCTTGCGGAAAGTACGATGCAATTGTCGCCTTAATATATGGAAGAAATTGGCAGGTGTGGTACAATTGGCAATCTGTATATTGTTCTCAGCACACATCGTTAGAAATCTCTCGATACGTGCACTAGAATGTTCTGGCCCTTGTCCTTCGTAGCCGTGAGGAAGCAACATTACAAGGTGGTTCATCACCCTCCATTTGTCTTCGG
>CAYRBL010000329.1:0-4440 GCA_964422385.1 uncultured Bacteroides sp. | reverse complement strand
GATAGTACTACTATTATTATATATAGTGGTTGTAATTTACAAGGTACTCCTGCTCCTACTGTTACATTTAATATTGTAGGTTTAGTTAATCAAGTGGATGCTACAAACCCTTACTTGCAAGGTTACCAACTTTATCCTAGAAGAACAGCTGATTTAACTTATAACTATTCAAATCCTGTTATATTTACAAATGCTGCTTCAAATATTAATCCTACCAAAGCTACTTGTAGTGGCAATATTACTTCAGATGGTGGATATACTATTACTACTAGAGGTATATGTATTGATACAGCTGCAAATCCTGATACTTCAAAAACAAAAACTATCGTTACCGGAACTACAGGAACTTATAGTGCAACCTTTACAAATTTAGCTTTAGGTACTACTTATCATTTCAGAGCTTATGTTATTAATAGTTTAGGTATTTTCTATGGTGGAGATTCTACTTTTACAACTAAAGCAACTCCTGATGCTCCTCAAGTTTCTACTGGTACTGTTACTTCTATAGGTGCTTTTAATGCTACTGTTTCTGGAAGTATTACATATAATGGTGGTGCTAATATTACTGCTAAGGGTATTTGTTATAGCACAACTTCTAGTCCTAATATCTCTGGATTGCATACAACTGATACTACTTCTACAACTACCATTTCTTCTGTGTTAACTAATCTTGCTTCAAGTACTCATTATTGGGTAAGAGCTTATGCTACCAACTCTGCAGGTACTGAATATGGCGATACCGTTTCTTTTAATACATTATTAAATATTCCTACTTATCAAATTGCTCAAGTAAAACATGCTGACACATTAGGTGTAGCTGATTCGAATAATGTAAACTGTAAATTAGTAGGTGTTGTTAATAGTATTAATTACACTGCTACCGGTTATCAATTCTATATTTTAGATCAAAATAATGGTATTTGGGTTTACAGATCTGCTGCTTTAGCTAATTATACAACAGTTGCTAAAGGTGATTCTTTAAAAGTAATTGGTAAAATTACTATGAATTCAGCTGCTGCTTATGGTATGATTAGTATTGTGCCTGACTCCTTAGTTAAATTAGGTTCAGGTGCTCCATTACAACAACCTTTAGTTATAAATCAGCTAACAAGTGATACTTTAGAATCAAGACTTGTTAAAATGACGAATCTTTATTATTTAAGTGGATGGTACAATGGTTTAAATCAAAACCAATTGGCTTTAGCTAGACACGGTAATGATACTATCCAAATTAGAATAACTACTACTTGTAATTTATTTGCAACTACTCCACCTCCAACAACTGTTCCTTTTGCAATAACAGGTTTTGTTTTACAAGCTTCTGCTAATACGGTTACTCCTTATGTAGGTGGTTATCGAATTTATCCTAGAGATACAAGTGATTTACAAATTAGTTATGCTGCTCCTTTTGTTTCTACTGGTGTTACTACCGGTATCACACAATTCTCTGCTGTATGTGCTGGTAATGTTACTTCTGATGGTGGTAAAACTATTATAACAAGAGGTATTTGTTATGATACATTAGCAGCTCCTGATACTTCAAAAGCTAAGATGATTATTACAGGAACTACCGGTGCTTACTCAGCTAATTTAAGCAATCTTATAAAAGGAAAAACATATCATTACAGAGCTTATGCTATAAATTCTATTGGCTTAACTTATGGTGGAGATTCAGTATTTACTACTGCTGCTAACCCTGTTATAGCTGTTGTTACTACTGGAACTGCTTCTTCTATTACTGAAAATTCAGCTGTCGTAAGTGGTACTATCGTTAATGATGGTGGCGATACAGTATTTGCGAAAGGTATTTGCTGGAGTACTACTAACAACCCAACAATTGCAAATGCTCATACTACCGATACCAGTTCATTAACTCCTATCGTTGGAAATCTTACCGGATTGTTATCAAGTACTAAATATTATGCTAGAGCGTATGCTACTACATCTGCTGGTACTGGCTATGGAGATACTATTTCTTTTACTACATTATTATCTATTCCTACTTATACTTTAAACCAAATTAAAGGTGTAAATGCACAGGGAACTGCCGATTCTTTAAATGTAAACTGTAAACTTATTGGTGTTGTTAATAGTATTAATTATTCAACTAATGGCTATCAATTTAATATTTTAGATAATACAAATGGTGTATTTGTATATAGAGCTACTGCTCTTACTGGATATACTACTGTTGCTCGTGGCGACTCTTTAAGAATTATTGGTAAGATAATTCAAAACCCAGGAAATGCAAATAACCTTTATTATGGTACTATTGCTATCGCTCCTGATTCAATTGTGAAAATAGCTTCTGGTGCTGCTTTGAAAACAGCTACTTTAGTTTCTTCTATTAATAATGATTCTTTAGAATCAAAACTTGTTAAATTAACTAATTTAAATTACTTAAGTGGATGGACTGGTACTGGAACAAGAACAGTTTATGCAATGCACGGTGTGGATACTGTAATCATACGTATAGGAACCAATTGTAACATATATAATGTAGCTGCTCCAACTGCTACAGTTAATTTCTCAATGGCTGGTTTTGTATTGCAACAATCTTCTAATACTACAGCACCTTATTCTGGTGGTTACAGATTATATCCTCGCGACACCAATGACTATACAGTTAGTTATACCAACCCTGTTGTTCAAACTATAGGTAGCACTGGTATTACTATGACTTCTGCTATTTGTAATGGAAATATTCCTACTGATGGTGGTTATGCTATTAGTGCAAGAGGTATGGCTTATGACACTTTAGTTAATCCAATTGCTACTGGTACTCACTTGGTAGTTACTGGTACTACTGGTGCTTATGCAGCTAATCTTTCAAGTTTAATTCCTGGCAAAACTTATCATTACAGAGCTTATGCTACTAATACCTTAGGTACTTTCTATGGTGCTGACTCTAACTTTACTACTCCTCTTACAAATGTTGCTCCTATAGTAACCACTAATGCAGCTACTGCTGTTGCTTATTATAGTGCTACTATTACTGGTAATATTATTAATAATGGTGGTGATACTATACAAACAAAAGGTATTTGCTGGAGTACAAATCCAACTCCTACAACTGCTGATTCAGTTGCTTATGTTACAGGAACTGCTACCACATATTCTTATACTATCACAACTTTACTTGAAAATAAAACTTATTATGCCAGAGCTTTTGCAACAAGTGCATCAGGTTTAGGTTATGGTAATATCGTTTCTTTTACAACTAAGAAAATGCCTTCTACCTATACTATTTCTCAGGTTAAAGGTGTAAATGCTACTACCGGTGTTGCCGATTCTATTGGTGTTAACTGTAAGTTGACAGGTATTGTTACTGGTATTAATTACTCTACAAATACACTTACTTCTACATCTTTCTACATCTGCGAATCTACTGCTGGTATCAATGTTTACAAAGCTCCTAATACTTTAACATACACAGTTACACAAGGCGACTTGGTAAGAGTTATTGGTAAAATTGCTCAGGCAAGTGGATTAACTCAAATTATTCCTGATTCTATTGTTGTTATTTCTTCTGGAAATACTCCATATCCAGCTGTTGTTACAACTATCGTTAACGAGTATTACGAATCAAGATTAATAAGAATGGATAACCTTACTTATTTAAGTGGATGGCCAACTACAGCAGGTACAGTTCCAGCAAGTGTAAAAGCATTAAACGGTACTGATACTATTAATATCGTTATCGGCAGATATTGCAACTTACAAGGCACCCCTGCTCCTACTATTGCTTTCTCTGTAATTGGTTTGGAAAGTCAGTATGACAATACTTCTCCTTACACATCGGGTTACACTATTTATCCAAGAGATAGTTTTGACATTATATTATCTACAGGTATTACTACTTTCGAAAAACCATCTTTCAGTGTGTATCCTAATCCTAACAATGGTAACTTTAGAGTTATGTTTACTAAATATATGGATGCTGATGTTAAGATTTATTCGATGATAGGAAGCTTGATAGAACAAAAAACTATTAAAGCTTTAAATACCGAGTTCGATCTTTCTACTTATGGAAAAGGAATGTATATGATACAAATTACTGATCGTAAAACTGGATTAAGTGCTACCGAAAAGTTAGTTGTAAAATAATATTACTTCTAAATATTTTAATAAAAAGAGCTCGTTGATTTCAACGGGCTCTTTTTTTATACACCCTACTTTCGAGGACACCAAAGGATATGATAATATTTTTCGTATTGAATAATAAACCCCAATGTATCAGAAAAGTTTCTGCATCGTTTTGCTACTAGATTTATGACTCAGAAAAGTTTCTGCATCGTTTTGCTACTAGATTTATGTATCAGAAAAGTTTCTGCATCGTTTTGTTACTAGATTTATGACTCAGAAAAGTTTCTGCATCGTTTTGTTACTAGATTTATGACTCAGAAAAGTTTCTGCATCGTTTTGCTACTAGATTTATGA
>CAYRBL010000328.1:0-4453 GCA_964422385.1 uncultured Bacteroides sp. | reverse complement strand
GGTACAATTTTAGCATATTTTGGAGCTAATCAAGCTACATTATCAAATTTGAAAGTTAATGCAAATGGAAATGAGTTACACTCTAATTCAATTGACCCTGCTTTCTTTTCACCAGTAGATTTACATTTAGGCACAACAAATTTAAGTGCAACAGGTAGATATTTACCACAAATAACTGATGATATCGACGGAAAACCAAGAGCTATACTACCAACAGTAGGTGCTGTTGAAGTTCCTTTATTACCTAATGATGCAGGAGTGAAAATTATATTATTCCCAAATCCTACAGAAAATGAAGGTGTAACAGTTATACCTAAATTTATTGTATTCAATTATGGAACAAACACAATAACGAGCTTACCAGTATGGTATAAAATCAATAGTTTAGCTCCTCAGTTATATACTTTCACTGTAAATATTTCTCCACAGGGAGGTAATACAATTTTGACTTTCCCTTCAGGATTCACAGTACCTGCTGGAAATGATACAATAACTTGTTACACCACTTTAAGTGGAGATATTAATACATTTAATGATAAAACCGTTAAATATTTTTATGGAAATCCATTAAATGATATTCAACTATTATCAATGCAATCTATTAATGGTGGATGTAACCTTACAACAGATACAGTAAGAATTACAATAAAAAATGCAGGTTTAAATCAAATAAATGGAGGATTAACTGCATATTTTAAAGTTGCAGGTAGTAACTTTACAGCTAGTGAAGTAATTCCTAATGTAATTAATTCAGGAAGCACATTAACATATAAATTCTCTACCCCATTAGGTTTGTATGCTACAAATTATGATTCTGCTTATACTATTTATTCTTGGGTAAAATTAATAAGTGATAATATCAATTCAAATGATTCATCATCTATTATTGTTGCATCTTTGCATACACCACCAACTCCATTAGTAAGTAATATTACTATACCATATGCTTCACCAGCAACAATGACTGCATTGTCTCCAAGTAATGACTTAAATTACTGGTATGATACTCCAACTAGTACAGTTCAATTAGCTACAGGAAATACTTATGTTACACCACTACTTTATACTTCTGCAACATATTATGTACAATCAAAATCTGGTGCTGATATTATAATTGGTAATGGTACATTAAATCAAACATCTCCATTTAATGCAAGTAATGGATATTCTAGAAGTGCTTCAATCTATCAATCAAATGAAATAGGTAGAAATGGACTGGTTAGTAAGTTACAATGGTATATTAATTCTGTTTCTTCTACTACAAATGTTCCTGTAAAAATTTATCTGAAACAAATACCTGCAACAACTAGTTCTTTAAGCACTCAAACATGGGCAAATTTAATTTCAGGTGCTACTTTGGTTTATAGTGGAACAAATATTTTTAATACTTTAGGTTGGTATAATATTAATCTAACTGTTCCTTTTACATATAGTTCAGGAAACTTGGTAGTTTTATGTGAAGCTAATTATGGCAGTGGAGGTAATAATTCATTCCCAACATTTGCTGCATCTACTACAACTAATACAACGCACGAAATATTTGCACAAAATGCGACTGCTCCAACAGGTTTAGGAACTGTAAATAATTCAAGACCAAATATTCGTTTGTTAATGTCACAACCTGGTTGTACAAGTGCGAAAATTCCATTGAGTGTTACAGTAAATCCACAACCTGCTATTGATGCAGGAGTTGTTAATATAGCATCTCCATCTACTGCTGTTAATCTAACCAATCACGAAACTATTTCTGTAAATGTTAAAAATTATGGCTCTAATCCAATAATTGGTACAAATGGAGGCTTTTATGTTTACTATAAAATAGATAATGGAATTGTAAATCAGGAGCAAATACATGATACTATTTTACCTAACACTACTAAATTAATTACATTAACACAATCTACAGGAGATTTTGGAGTAAATGGAACTACATATAAAATAGTTGCATGGATAGTACTTTCAAACGATGCAACAGCATTAAATGATACTGCTTCTAAGTTAGTTACAAATAATGCCCCTGTTTATTGTATTTCTTCAGCAACAACAAATGTTGGTTCTGATATTGGGAATGTAACATTTGCAGGAATTAATAATGGTGGAATTATTGCTCCAGTATCAAGTAATACGGCTGCTACAGGAACATATACAGATTATACTAACATTACTCCTGGAGTATTAATGCCTGGTGTAAATTATCCTATTACAATTAATGTAGTTTCTTCTAACTTAACAGTTACTGGAACATGTAACGTATATATTGATTATAATAGAAACGGTGTTTGGGATGTAAATGAGAAAGCCTTTTCACAAACATTTACAGCAACAACAACAGCTATTTCTGGAAATATAACTGTACCTGCTAATGCTTTATATGGTTTAACAAGAATGAGAATTGTAGTTGACCAGAATAACATTGCACCTGCATGTGGTTCTTATACTAATGGGGAAACTGAAGATTATAGTATAGCTATAATTGCACCTATTCTAAATGATGCTGGTATTACAAGTGATATTGACCAAAGACCGACAAAGTTTATACAATATAATATTTCACCAAGTAACCAGAATTACTTACCAAGAGTAAAAATTAAAAATTATGGTACAAATCCATTAAGCACTGTTTCTGTATATTGGTCATTGAATAATAATGCTCCTCAGGTTAAGATTTTAACTTTCCCACAACCATTGAATCAATTTGTTGATACTTTAGTTGATCTTAATCCAACGAATATACCTGATTATGGCTGGAATACATTCAAGGCTTATACTTCATTACCAAATGGAGGTATACCTCAGGATAATAATTATATTAACGATACACTTACTATTAGATTCTTTAAGGAATATGTTGATAAACCACGTTTTTCAGATGATTTCGATACACATCCTTATTGGTTTGCAATTGATACTGCAGATGGTGGAGCTCCAATAAATAATTTATGGTCACAAGGTATGCCAAACAAAACCATTATTAACTATACACATAGTGGAAATAGTGCTTGGGTAACTGATCGTGTAAACGATTATCCAAATAATAATATAAGTGTACTTTATTCTCCAACAATTAATATCAATGTAAATGCACCAGATTCATTAATTTTCTGGCATTGGAAACAATTAGGTACAGGAGCAGTAGCTTCAATTGAATATCAAAATCTAAATGGGAAATGGAATTTATTAGGAGTTCAAAATGATCCTAATGCTTCAAATTGGTATAATTCTGCTACGGGATGGACTGGATCTACTAATTCATGGGAAATGTCAAGTTATAAATTGAGCACTTTACCTGATCTTGGAAATGTAGTTAAATTTAGATTTATATTTACCTCAGGAACTACACTACCTAATTTAAATGGATGGGCAATTGAAGATTTCATGGTAACTTTAGCACCTATTCCACAAGATGGAGGTGTTGCTAATATTACTTCACCTACCGCTACACAGCAAGTTGGTGATGTTATCTATCCTACTGTTTATATTAAGAATTATGGTACAAATGCATTAAGTAATTTCCCAGTATCATATAAAATAAACTCAGGAGCACCAGTTACTGAAATATATAATATTAATTCTATCCAACCAGGACAAGTTATGCCATATATTTTTAATACTGGATATAATGTTACAACAAATAATTTCTCAATAACATCTTGTACTTCAATTTCTGGTGATATCTACAATAATAATGATTGTTATAGTTCTAATGTTGTTGTTAATCCTGCTTTACATGATGCTGGAATAATTGGTATTATTTTCCCATTGGATACAATTCCTATTGGACAAGTTTCAAAAGTTAAAGTTATAATTAAGAATTTTGGGACATCTCCTATAACTTCACTGCCTGTAACATTCCAAAGAAATAATTTAGCTTCTGTTACTGAAACTTTTACAGCGTCAGCATCTCAACTTCAGAATTATGGAGATACTGCACAATTTACTTTTACTGCTAATTTTACTGCACCTGCAGGAAGTTCGTTTAATATGTGTGCTTGGACTCAATTAGCTAACGATGCTTATTCAGCTAATGATAAGTTTTGTAAAGTTGTTAAATTATGCTCTACACCATCTACACCTGCTGCAATTACAACTGTGCCTGCTGGGATACATACATTCACAACTGGACAAACTTATACTTTCCATATAAATACAATAAATAATGCTACATCTTATGCATGGACATGTACATATCCAGGCGCTGTTATTTTAAGTGGATCTAATGATTCAACTGTAATTATTAGATTTGATAATGTTATTCCACCTCAATCAGGAAGTTTTACATTAAAAGTAAGTGGTGTTAATGATTGTGGAACTGGAAATAATTCTTCTCCTTATGCTATGACTATAGTATTAGGAATAGAAGAAGATGCTCTTAATAATCTATGGTTAGGACAAAATGTACCAAACCCAACTAACGGATTAACTACTATTGAATATTATGTACCATTAAGTGGTG
>CAYRBL010000327.1:3252-4468 GCA_964422385.1 uncultured Bacteroides sp. | reverse complement strand
ACACTGTTCTTATAAATATTTTTATTAAAAAAATGTCTTTGTTTAGATGTGTAAATAAGGATGTTATAAATAATTTAATAAAAATGTAACAAACAAAGTAAGATAAACGTCAGTTAGTAATAGAACTTATATTATTTTTGCAAAAAATATATTCATAATAATAAATCAAAAGAAATGAAAAAACTACTCATTATTGTTTTTATAGTTTTAGGATTAGGAAGTATTCGTTCGAATGCTTCGCCAATTAATCCACCTGATGAGGGGATGTGGCTTCCTATGTTTATCGAGAGATTAAACTATGTAGATATGCAGAAAATGGGTCTTCACCTTACTGCTGACGAACTATATAGTATAAATCACTCAAGTTTGAAAGATGCAATCGTTAACTTTGGCAATTTCTGTACTGCCGAAGTAGTTTCGAAAGAAGGCTTATTGCTAACCAACCATCATTGTGGTTACGAAGCTTTGCAAAAACACAGTTCTGTTGAGCACGATTATCTTACCAATGGTTTCTGGGCTTATAATAAAACAGAAGAAATACCTACAGAAGGTCTAACTGCAACTTTTTTAGTTCGCATGGACGATGTTACTAAGAAAGTATTTGCGGATGTAAGCGACACTATGACCGAAACCCAACGCAAAACTGCGATTCGTAAAGTAACTGATAAGTTAAAGAAAGAAGCAGCCGAAAAAGGCAAGTACACTGTAGATATTAAGAGCTTTTTTGACGGAAACGAATACTATATGTTCGTGTATGAAGTGTTCGAAGACGTTCGCTTGGTTGGCGCGCCTCCTTCAGCAATCGGCAAGTTTGGTGGCGATACCGACAATTGGATGTGGCCACGTCACACCGGCGATTTCAGTATGTTCAGAGTGTATATGGCTCCTGACGGAAAGTCGGCTAAGTTTGCAAAGGATAATATTCCTTATCGCTCTAAGCATGTGTTGCCTATTAATATAAAAGGTTTGAAGAAAGATGACTTTGCTATGATATGGGGATACCCGGGAACTACCGAAAGATACCTTACTTCTTATGGTGTAAAGGAAACTCTTGAGCTTACAAACCCAGCAATCATCAATGCTGGCAATACAATTCTTCCTGTTCTTAAAAAAGATATGGATGCTGACAATGCAATCAAAATAAAATATGCTTCAGCTTATGCTCAGTTTGCTAACGTATGGAAAAATAAGATTGGCGAAAGCAGAGGATTGAAAA
>CAYRBL010000327.1:0-3152 GCA_964422385.1 uncultured Bacteroides sp. | reverse complement strand
TTTATTGCTGTTTTGGAAATGTATAAAAAGTATGCCGAAAAACAATTTTTACCAGATATATTCGAGCTTATCGATAAAGAATACAAAGGAAACATAGCTAAATTTGCTGATGAAGCTTTCGAATCTTCTTTTTATGCTTCGCAAGATGCATTTAATAAGTTCTTGAAAAAGCCTTCAACCAAAAAATATGATAAAGATCTTTTACATAAAACAGCTTTATCTATTTATGGAGCTTATATGAAGAGTAATTCAGAAAGTCGCGAGCTTACAAGCAAGTTTAATATTGCGAAAAGAATGTTTGTGGCAGCATTAAGAGAGATGCAACCTGATAAGAAGTTTTATCCAGATGCTAATTTTACTATGCGTATGACTTATGGTAAGGTGCTGGACTACACAGCGGCCGATGCAGTACAATATGATTACGTAACACATTTAAAAGGTGTGATTGAAAAAGAAGATACCACCAACGACGAGTTTATAGTGCCTGCAAAACTTAAGGAATTATACAATAAAAAAGACTTTGGAAGATATGGCAAAGACGGAGATCTTGTGGTATGTTTCCTAACTACAAATGATATAACCGGAGGTAATTCAGGAAGCCCTGTAATGAATGGTGATGGTCATCTAATTGGTTTAGCATTTGATGGGAACTGGGAAGCTATGAGTGGAGATGTTGCTTTTGAAAAGGAATTGCAACGTACCATTTGTGTTGATATTCGTTATGTGCTTTTCTGTATTGATAAGATGGTAAATGCTCAGAATTTGATTCAGGAAATGAATATTATTGAATAATAGTATTAAAAATTATAATGTATTAAAAGATATGTAAACTATCTATAATATGATTTCTTTAAAAAAGCCTTTATCATTTATTTGGTAAAGGCTTTTTTATTTTATGTAAATTCAGTTCAATTATGGTATAAAAAAGAGTGCAAAACCATAATAAAAGCACACGGTCATCACCAAAGCGTTCGTGACAATCAACAACGCAATGTTTGCAGTAAACAAAGCAATGTATGTCGTCACCAAAGCAATGTTTACCATCACCAAAACAATGTCTGTTGTCACCAAAGCAATGTTGATACCATACATCGTTTGTGTTGTGCAATGTTTTGATTACACGGGTGTAAAAATTATATTTGATTTTTAAATTCGCTTAAAATATCATTCTTCCATGCCATTTAGGCGAATTGAACAGACTTTTGGACCCTTTTTGGTCATCGTTACCCACAGAATATGGTCGTAGCTTTTGTCTGTTTCCTTTTCTTTCAATGTCACACCGCCACAGGTAGCAGTAATATAGTATTCGTGCCCATTTATAAGGCTTTTTTGGTATTTATGCTCATGCCCTGCAAACACAGTATAGTTAAATTTACCCAACATCTTTTCGAGTTCTTTCCAATGTTCCCCTTTTTCATATTTCCACAAAGGATGATGCACAAAAACCATAACCCATTTTACATCTTTATGCTTTTGCAATGCCTTACGGAAATAAGAGAGTTCCTCTTTACTTATTTTTTCGTGAGAAGGGATATTTGAATTTAAACATAAAAAAAGAACATCTTTATGTTTAAAATAATAATAAGATTTCCCTAATCGTTCGTGCCAAACATATTGCGAAGCTTTGGAAGTGTAATCATGATTGCCGGCAAGATAATGAAAAGGCATTACCAATTTATGAATAGCCGAATCAACAGCCACCCATTGTTGGCGTATTAGATTCGTGTCTTCCGAATAACCTTCAATTAAATCGCCAACCGTCATCACAAAATCGGGTTGCATTAAGTTAATTTTCGAAATAGCACTATCAAAAACACCAGCTCTATTGCCGCCGGTTCTATCGCCCATAATGGCGAATCTAAACAATTTCTTATTTTCATTTTTAGAATTTAGATGTTGTTTATCATTTTCTTTTTCTGTACTCGTTTGTGCATTAATAGTATTTATACTAATAAAAAAAGCAAGAAGTATTATAAAATATGTTCTCATTCGCTTAATATTTAAGAGGACAAATGTACACAATTTTATATACTCTTTGCTTTTAAAAATAAAAAAAGAGTAAATATTTTTAAATAAAATAATTTAAATTAGTGAAATAAATGCTTTTATTTTTATATCTTTGTTGTTTATAAATACTATATGTTAAATTTTGTTAATTACAATAAATCATACAACTAAAAACTTAAAAAAAGAATCTATATAATAAAATAAGAATTTCATGAATCAAAAAAATATTTTAAAATTTAAATAAAATGAAAAAAACACTCTTTACTTTTTTATTTGTAATGTTTGCAACACTTCTTTTGAATGCGCAAATGTTGTATACCGTCGGAGGCTATGTAACCACTACAAATGGTGGCGCAGTTGCTAATCATACTGTTTACATCTGGAGCGATAGTACTTCAGCTTTTCCTTTTTATACAAGTGCTGTTACTAATAGTAATGGTTTTTATTCAATAAATATTACTGGATTACCAGGTACAAGTACTTTAGTAACTATACATGTTGCCACTTATGATTGCAATAATGCGGTGCAAACACAGAATGTTACAAATGCAAATCCACAAAATACTGTTAACTTTAGTATTTGTGTAAATGCTACATCAACTTGTCAGGCTAATTATAGCTTTACTCCATCAAGTGCTGGTAACAATTCAATAGCATTCCACGATTTATCAACAGGCACACCTACTTCTTGGGCATGGTCTTTTGGTGATGGAACAACCGGTTCAGGTGCTAATATAACACATACTTATAATGCTACAGGAAATTATATAGTATGTTTATATATTACAACAGCTAGTGGATGCAGCTCTCATTTCTGTGATACTATCAGTGTTAACGTACCTACTACCAATTCTTGTCATGCAGCATTCCAATATTATTTAGATTCACTATTGGCAGCATCTCATGTATATCATTTCTCAAACTATTCAACATCTAGTTATACCGGATATGCTGTTTCGTATTTATGGAATTTTGGTGATGGTACTACTTCTACTCTTGCAAATCCAATTCATCAATTTGCAGCTAATCCTACAACAGGAGGATATCATGTTTGCTTAACAATTAAAGTTTCTCCACAAAATACTCCAACTACTATAGTTTGTCAGGATAGCACTTGTTACTTTGTTCAGGTAAGTGGCACTACA
>CAYRBL010000326.1:0-4486 GCA_964422385.1 uncultured Bacteroides sp. | reverse complement strand
GGGTCCTAATGATTTTGCTTCTATGGAAGAAGTAATCTATAGAAGATATAAAAGATTGACTGAAGAAAATAAATCATTGCCACAATTAATAGTTGTTGATGGTGGAAAAGGACAATTAAGTTCTGCCTTGAAAAGTTTAGAAAAATTAAATTTAAGAGGGAAGATAAGCATCATTGGCATTGCAAAAAGATTGGAAGAAATATATTATCCCGGCGATTCTATCCCTATGTATCTTGATAAGAAATCCGAAACATTAAAAATAATTCAGCATTTAAGAGACGAAGCCCATCGGTTTGGGATAACTCTTCACAGGAATAAAAGGGAAAAAGGAACGATTAAATCAGTGCTTACCGAAATTGATGGCATTGGTTTTACTACTTCTCAAACATTATTAAGAAAATTCAAATCTGTAAAGAATATTAAAAATGCAAGCGAAGAAGACTTGCAAAAACTTATTGGGAAATCTAAAACAGAGATCTTATTAAATTATTTTATGAAAGAAAAAGAATCAAATTCCAAATAGAATTGTTTAATATTTTTTTAAATAAACATTATGAACAAAATAGCTTTAATAACCGGAGCATCCGGAGGAATAGGATATGAATTTGCAATCATATTAGCTCAGCATAAATATGATTTGGTTTTAGTAGCCCGCAGCGAACAAAAACTTTTAGAAATTGCAACAGAAATATCTTCTAAATATAATGTAAAAGTTAAAACTTTTGCCAAAGACCTATCAGATATCTCAACTATAAATTCACTTTATACTACTTTAAAAAATGATAATATTGCCATAAATGTATTAATAAATAATGCAGGTTTTGGCGAATTCGGCTTCTTTAAAGATATAGATTGGAAAAAAGAAGAGCAGATGATCAACCTTAACATAACAGCTTTAACGTTACTTACAAAATTATTTGTAAAAGATATGATAGTAGCTAAAGAAGGTAGAATTTTAAATGTAGCATCAACTGCAGCCTTTCAACCTGGGCCATTAATGGCCGTATATTTTGCAACAAAAGCCTACGTGCTTTCATTTACCGAAGCAATAGCAAACGAATTAAAAGGAACTGGCGTAACTATTACTGCACTTTGCCCTGGAGCTACCGAATCGGGTTTTGCTAAAGCAGCTTCAGCAGAAGAAACAAGTCTTTTTAAAAACAGAAAACTTCCAACATCAAAAGAAGTAGCTTTGTTTGGTTATAAAGCTATGATGAACGGAAAAACAGTAGTAATACACGGTTTGTTAAACAAAATAATGGCTTTCTCAGTACGCTTTTCTCCACGAAAAACGGTAACAATGATTGCTCGATTGATGGTGTCTAAATAAAATTATACTAAAAATTTAAAAAATTATAACTCTACGATTTAAAAAAAGTGTATCTTTGTCAAAAATATTATTAATTGCATTAAATTTAATAAATAATAACAATGAAAAAATTAATATCTTTAGTAATCTCTTTAGTAATGGTTGGGGGCATAATTGCTCAAAACAACCCAGCAAATGAACAAAAGGTTTTTCGTGAACATTCGAAAAAAATTAATTCGAACATAGGTTCAGGTGACAAACCTAGTCATTATTCAACTCCAGCTCCTAAAGCTTCTTTAATTAGCGAAGGATTTGAAGGTGCAACTTTCCCTCCTAATGGATGGACAACTACTCACGTAAATGCAAATGCAAATTACCAATGGTCAAAAACTGCTGCAGGTCATCAACACACTGGTGGTTATTGTGCAGCTGTTTATTGGGATCCGGCTCCTTCAGCACAAGATGAATGGTTGATTTCTCCTTCTCTTAATTTAACAACTTTAACAAGTCCATTATTGAATTTCTGGTGGAGTATGAGTTACGGTTGGGGAGTAAGTCCTAACAACAATTACGATTTTAAAGTAAAGGTTAGTATTGATAATGGTGCAACCTGGAGCGTTCTTTGGACAGAAGACAGTGCTGGTGTTTTTACTGATTTTAAATACTACAAAAAGACTATTAATTTGAATGCTTATCATACTTGTTCTACATTTAAGATTGCTTTTCAATACAAAGGTGCTGATGGATACAATTTATTTATAGATGATATTACAATTGCTGATCCTCCTGTAAACAGTTTAGAATTTACTGATGTTTGGGCTGGTTTCGTAACATTTGAAGCTCCTTTTATGTACAGTGGATATTCTCAGATTCCTTTAGGTCAATCTTTCCCTGTAACTATGGATGCTGAAGTTACCAACACTGGAAGTGGAACTCAAACAAACGCTAAAATAAATTTAAAAGAAATCGTTTCAGGTACAATGGGCGTTTCTACTGTTGTTCCTTCAACTGCTCCTCAAGGTATCGATACTATGGAAGTTTCTGCTTTTTATACTATCAGCACAGCTGGTACTAGCAAAATTGCTATGTATTTATCAAGCGATTCAATTCCTGCTACTCCTTACAAAGATACTTTTAATGTAGTTGTAAATACAAGCACTAATGGTTTCTTCTCTCGTGATAATAACTATTATACTGGTAGTTCTAACTGGAATGGTGC
This sequence comes from uncultured Bacteroides sp., assembly GCA_964422385.1. GTDB lineage: Bacteria > Bacteroidota > Bacteroidia > Bacteroidales > JACABE01 > JBAXLO01. The sequence goes on along the minus strand of CAYRBL010000326.1, from coordinate 1,958 downwards.
AACAGGTACAAGTATGAATGCTTTCCAAATGGCAAATTTAATTGAAGTAACTGCTAATGCTTTTGCAAAATCAATTAGTGCTGTTATTGGAGGAGGAACTACTGCTAATGCTCCTGTTAAAGCTATCCTTTACAGAGGTTGGGGACAAACAAAAACTGTTTTAGCTGAATCTAATTATCATTTTGTGACAAAAAGCGAAATGGCTACAACAGTTGGAGCAAATCCTAAAGCAATCGAATTTTTCTTTAACGGTCCTTGTCCAGCTTTAGAAAAAGATTCAGTATACTTTGCAGCTATCCAAGCTTTCGGTGGTAGCGATACTGTTTTAATTGCAGCTAATGCAGACATTCCTCAACCTGATTACGCAATGTATATTTTCGATACTGACAATAAATGGTACTATTTTGGAAAAGGAAACGATCCTTGTATGATTAGATTAAATACTAATTTATCAGATCCAACTTCTATTATCGAAAAACAAAATAATACTGCTACTTTATTCCAAAATATGCCTAATCCTGCTTCTAAAGCTACAAGAATTTCTTATGAATTAACAAAAACTGAAAAAGTTGCTGTTGATATCTATGATTTAACAGGTAGAAAAGTTTCTTCTTTTAACGAAGGTAACAAAACTGCAGGTGTACACAATATTGATGTAAATCTTAACAACTTTAGTGCAGGTACTTATTTCTACACTTTAAGAGCTGGTGATTTTACAAAAACTATGAAAATGATCGTTAAATAAGATTGTTTTCTTATCATAAAATAAAAAAGGCTGTCAATATTTTGACAGCCTTTTTTGTATCATTTATTTTAATAAGAAATTATTTAATCATAAGATTTAAACCTAACAGGTTTTTAAAACCTGTTAGGTTTTGTCTTTTAATATCCTTCGACTTATTTGTCAGCTTCGAAATCTATTGCTAAATTGCCCTTAATACTTACCAATACTTTTATAGATTCAGGAGTAAGGAATATATCTTCGATAGATAAATTAGATAAAGTTCCGTTCAACAAAATGTTTTTAGTAATATGATTATTGGTTAGTTGCTTTTGAATCATCTTACGGCTTTCTTCCAAATTATTCCCTATCGGCATACTCATCGCAGGTTCTATCATTTTAATAAAAGTACCGTGCATCAACCAATCGGCGGTCTTCAATAGTTTGTTCTTAGTTTCGATGTCGTAGTCGATGTTTTTTATCTTTACGGTCTGTGTTTCCTTGTCGTAATAAGGGATTCCCGTAAGGTAAATAGTACCGTTAATACTACCTTTAAGCGTGGTGCCGATTACCATTTTATCATAATTTCCATACACTTTTATATCTGTAACAGTTATTGTTTTTTTGCCTTGTATAAATGTTTTCCCTTTTAAGAATTGTTTGGCCAATGAGTCGGCAGATTTATAACTAACCTCCGACATTAAGTTTATCACAAAACTATTGTCCAGCGTTTTTGCCTGTACAAAGTCGGGGAGGTTAGGGTTAGAAGTGCTTTTAGGATCGTCGCCCATATAGGTTTCGATGATAGATTTTATCCCTAAAGTTATCTTTAATTTCCCATTTTGATTGCTCAGTTGTGTTGCCGAAAATTGTTGTGGATTCAACTTTAACCACAGATTATAACTATCATTAATTTTAATAGGTTTCTGCATCGTCACCCACATATCCTGCACATATTTACGTAACGAGAAATTCGATTTCACAGCATTGTCTATTTCTTTGGTAAGTCTATCTTTATTGGTGCTCAAAATAGTGTTGCCGATGTAAGTTATCGGTACATCAATTGGTCCAACTTTCATAACAGGAGTACTTAACCATTCAAAGCCATCCGAAACGGTTGTTGTGGTAAATGACCAATCTTTGTTTATCGAAAATTTGGTTTTAAACTTAAGTGCTATTTCGGCGTTCACTTCCCTGTAATCCGATAGCGTTATGCCCAATTTACTCACTTTCCACC
>CAYRBL010000325.1:0-4489 GCA_964422385.1 uncultured Bacteroides sp. | reverse complement strand
TTTTTTTATTTAATATCATCACTTTATATGTATATTTTAGATATTCTTTATTCCGACTTTTAGAATAATAATAATTAATTCTACTTATTTTTGATAAAATAAATCAAATTGTATTAATAATTTTTATTCTGAAAATTATCCTCTCTTTTATTACTTAATATAATTGTACTACTTCCTTTCATTACAATTTTATTTGTCTTTAATAACAATATTAATTCCTTATTTTTGCTTAAGAATACTAGATTTTATAGGTAAAAAAGATTAAAAAATTAACAATAAGTACAAAACAATTATTTTTTTAATATTATTTGCTATATTTTTAGTACCTTTGCAAAATATTTCTACGTTAATAAAATCAAAAATGAATAAAAGCAGAGTATTGTTTATAACCCAGGAAATAACTCCCTATTTAAAGGACACTCCAATGTCTATAATCGGTCGTTTTCTTCCACAAGGAATTCAGGAAAAAGGGAAAGAGATCAGAACTTTCATGCCTAGATTTGGGAATATCAATGAAAGAAGATGCCAATTACATGAAGTTATTCGTTTGTCGGGGATGAATTTGATTATAAATGAAAGAGATCATCCTCTTATCATAAAGGTTGCTTCTATTCAAACCGCTAGAATGCAAATCTATTTTATAGATAACGAAGATTATTTTCAAAGAAAAGGTGATTATATGGATAAGAATGGCCTTTTTTATGAAGATAATGACGAAAGAACTATCTTTTATGCCAGAGGTGTTGTCGAAACTGTTAAAAAATTAAGTTGGTCTCCTGACGTTATTCATTGCCATGGCTGGTTTACAAGTTTAATTCCTTTATATATTAAGAAAGCTTTTAAGGATAATCCTTTGTTTTCGGATACTAAAGTTATTCTTTCTTTATATGATGATGATTTTACAGAAACATTAAATAAAGACTATGCTGTTAAACTAAAATTACCTGGCATCACTGCAAAAGACGTTAAACAATATAAAACTCCGAACTACGTTAACATGATGAAAGCAGCAATAGATTTTTCGGATGGAATCATTATTGGAAGCGAAAATGTAAACAAAGAATTACTGGAATATTTAAGAGTTGTTGATAAACCAGTGTTAGGGATTCAACCAAAAGACAAATATATTGATGCTTATTCAGATTTTTATGATGAAGTACTAATGAACGAAACTATTCTTTCGTAGTATTTATTGTATTTTTATAAATATTAATTAAACATAAGCAATTGAAAACTTATATTAGCTATCTAAAAAAAACTTTTATTCTACTAATAGTTTCTTTATTTATTATTTCTTGCGAGAAAGAACCTGATTCAATAGGACTAGATCTTCAACCAGCAGGCGATAAATTAAATGTTATTTTTACCGATACTTCAAGTATTTTTGCTTATTCAGTTTATGATGATTCACTAAGAACTGATGGATATAATTATAACCTACTTGGCAGTATTGTAGACCCTACTTTTGGTGTAACTACTGCTAGTATTTTTACTCAATTCAGGTTGCTTAACAACAATGTTTCTTTTGGGACTGCTCCTGTTTTAGATTCTTTAATCCTCACTATTCCTTATACTGGTATATATCAATACAATTCTTTTTGGCAGAAAACAGCTTCTCAACATATAAAAGTATTTGAAGTTACCGATGCAATGTCGAGAGATAGTGCTTATTATTCTAATAAATTTTTACAATATAATCAATCTTCTGTTTTAGCTGACATGACTTTTGTTCCGAATGCTACAGATAGCGTAACTGTTGCTGGAGTTAAATATCCAGCTTTATTAAGAATAAAATTTAATTCAACTTTAGGGAATAAATTATTAGGTGCAGCTGCTACTGACCTTACAGATAACGATAAATTCAATCAGTTTATAAAAGGTTTATTTATTAAAGCCGAACCATTAAGTTCTTCAATGTTTAATAGAGGTTCGATTATGTATTTTAGCTTACTTTCTTCTTTATCTAATCTTACTCTTTATTACAAAAGCACTAGCACAGATACTGTTCAAAGCCAATATATATTTGCTATTAATAGTTATGCTGCCCGTTACAATACTTTTGATCATAATGGGTATGCCAATGCATCTTTAAGTTTCAAAAATCAATTAGGAGTTGGTATGCCTAAGGATACTATGTTAGGTAAACAAACTATTTATTTGCAATCTATGGGTGGTATAAAGGTTAATATGAAATTGCCTTACATTCGCAATTTTGTTAAAGATAAAAAAATAGCTATCAACGAAGCGGTATTAGTATTTAAGAATGCTGATATAAATGATAATTTCACTCCTCCTGCTTCTATTACAATGTTAAAGAAACTTGCGAATGGTGCTACTGCTATTCTCCCTGATCTTATTGAAGGCTCAACATTTTTTGACGGATATTATAATCCATATACTAGAGAATACAGAATACGTGTTACAAGATATGTGCAACAATTACTAACTTCGTATGCTAACGACCAGTACTTTGTTGACTACGGCTTATATGTTCTTGTGGATAACAGAAGAACAACAGCTAATCGCGTAATGTTAAAAGGAACTAACTCTGGAGGTATAAAGTTAGAATTAAAATATAACGTAATCAAATAAAAACCAAACTAACTTTATATGTGTGGAATTGTAGGTTATATTGGCCCAAGAGAGGCTTATCCAATTTTAATTAAAGGTTTACATCGCCTTGAATACAGAGGTTATGATAGCGCAGGTATTGCTATTTTAAACGAAAAACTAAGAGTCTTTAAATGCAAAGGCAAAGTTGCCGAACTTGAACACTATGTAAAAGAAAAAGACCTTCATGGCACTATAGGTATAGCGCATACCCGTTGGGCTACTCATGGTGAACCTAACGACGTTAATGCACATCCACATTACTCCCAATCCGAAAGCTTAGCTTTAATTCATAATGGTATTATCGAAAATTATGCCATCTTAAAAGAAGAACTTATCCTTAATGGATATACTTTTTCGAGCAATACCGACACTGAAGTTTTAATTCAGCTTATCGAATTTATTAAGGAATCAAACAATGTAAGTTTGATTGATGCTGTTCAGTTAGCATTAAACCAAGTTATCGGTGCTTATGCAATTGTTATTATTTCGAAAGATGATCCTGATACTTTAATAGCTGCTCGTAAAGGTAGTCCTTTGGTTGTTGGTATTGGCGAAGACGATTTCTTCCTAGCTTCGGATGCTACTCCTATTATTGAATATACTAAGAATGTAGTTTATTTGGACGATGAGGAAATAGCTATCTTAAGAAGAGGTAGAGAAATTCAGATAAAGACCATAAAGAATGTTGAGAAAACTCCTTTAATTCATAAACTAGAATTAAGTTTAAGCGCTCTTGAAAAAGAAGGTTACGAACATTTTATGTTAAAAGAGATTTTTGAACAACCAAAAACGATACGCGATAGCTGCAGAGGACGTATTCAAAAAGACATTCATCATATATCTATGGCCGGTATTATCGACCATAAAGATAAATTTCTAAAAGCAAAAAGAATCATCATTACTGCTTGCGGTACTTCGTGGCATGCTGGTTTGGTGGGCGAATATTTGTTTGAAGAACTTACACGCATACCTGTTGAGGTTGAATATTCTTCTGAATTTAGATATAGAAATCCAATTATTGAAAAAGATGATATTATAATTGCCATTTCTCAGTCGGGCGAAACTGCCGATACTTTGGCTGCCATCGAGCTTGCCAAGTCCAAGGGGGCATTTATATATGGTATTTGCAATGTGGTTGGCTCGTCGATTGCGCGCGCTTCACATACAGGTTCTTTCACACATGCTGGCCCTGAAATTGGCGTAGCATCTACCAAAGCTTTTACTGCTCAGGTAACAGTTTTAACTTTGATTGCTCTTGCAATTGCACAGGAAAAAGGTACTGTCGACAAAACGAAGTTCGACGAGATTATTGATGAGTTGGAATCTATTCCTGAAAAAGTATCTCAAGTTTTATTGCTTGATGATAAGATTAAGGAAATCGCTAAGATATTCACCTACGCACGTAATTTCTTATATTTAGGCAGAGGTTACAACTTCCCTGTTGCTTTGGAAGGTGCTCTTAAACTAAAAGAAATTTCGTACATACATGCCGAAGGTTATCCTGCTGCCGAGATGAAACATGGCCCTATTGCTTTAATCGATGCAGAGATGCCGGTTGTGGTAGTGGCAACAAATAAAGGAACCTACGAAAAAGTTATCAGCAATATTCAGGAAGTAAAAGCGCGTAAAGGAAGGATTATTTCTATTATTACCGAAGGCGATGTTACTGTTAGAGATTTGTCTGATTTCTCTATCGAGATTCCAGAAACTAAAGGTATGTTAGTGCCAATACTTGCTTCTATTCCACTACAATTACTTGCATATCATATTGCAGTTTTCAGAGGATGTAATGTCGATCAACCACGTAATCTAGCTAAATCCGTTACCGTGGAGTAGTTTGAAATGGGGAAAAGTTGATTTACAAATTATATAAAAA
>CAYRBL010000324.1:0-4521 GCA_964422385.1 uncultured Bacteroides sp. | reverse complement strand
TTTATATTTGCCGCGGCTGTCCTCAATCAAAGCATCTCCCTCCACAAGTTCGTACAGGATATTTATCACAAGTTGCTTACTTGCCTTGTCGTCTACCCCTAGTTTGGCCGAAACTTGCTTGTAGTTCATCGCCGAAAAAGGGTCGTTTATAAAAATTAAAAGCACATTATTTACAAATGCATTGGTGCTTTTAAAAGGCAAATTATTTTTGTTTTTCATTTTTGAGTTGTATTATAAGCTATAACAAAGCTTAAGTTGTTGTTAAAAATCTTCTCCAAATTTACGCATTATTATCATACAATAACGTGTTTTAAATAAAATACTATCAACTTAACTAAAATTTAATTTTATTATGCTGATAAAAATATTTTTTATAAGCGTTTTTATAATTTTAATAAGGCAATTTTATTTGTTAAGAAGAATACATTTTCTCTTTTATTTTGGTATAAAAATTAGTAATTATATAAGTTTAACATTTCATTAATAAAATAAGCAATGTATTGTGTAAATAATTGTGATTTATTTAATACTTTTACACCCGATTTAATCTCATTAAAATAAAACAAATTTAATTTAGATATGAAGAACATATTTATTACAATAATACTACTAATTACACTTAACTTTACAGGTATTTTAGTAGCACAACAAAGTACTGTTTTTACTAAAACTACAACTTTATTTAAAGACAAACCTCTTGTACATTTTAAATTTAAGATAAACTCGAGACAAGAAATAAAATATCTTACCCGTATTATCTCTATTGATAATGTTAAGAACAACGAAGTGTATGCTTACGCAACCGAAGCTGAATTCAACAAATTTCTGGAACTTGGATATGGCTACGAAATAATAAACGACACCCTGAATCCTGCTGATATTGTTATGTCAAATCAGGCCTCAACACGCGACATTCAGACCTGGAACTATTATCCTACCTATACCGCTTACGATAGTATGATGACTGCTTTTAACACCAACTATCCTTCTCTTTGCAAAATTATAAACATAAAAACATTGGCTAGTGGCAGGAAAATTCTTCTTGCTAAGATAAGCAAAAATGTTGGTATAAAAGAAAAAGAACCTGTGGTGCTCTACACTTCTTCGATACACGGCGACGAGCTTACAGGATATATTCTTAGCTTGAGATTGATAGAATATTTACTTAGCAATTATGGCACCGATCCACGAATAACCCGCATGCTCGACAGCACTGAAATATGGATAAATCCCCTTGCTAATCCTGATGGAACTTTCCACGGGGGCAATACCTCGGTTACAGGTGCTATTAGAAATAATGCTAACAATGTAGACCTGAACCGCAATTATCCTGATCGTTTAGTTGGAGATCATCCTGATTTTGGCACCTGGCAACCCGAGACCGTTGCATTTATGGGCTTGGCCGACACAGTTAATTTTAGTTTATCTGTAAATTTTCACGGTGGCGAAGAAGTTTGTAATTATCCATGGGATTGCACCGATTCTTTAGGTACAGATGAATATTGGTGGCAATATGTGTGCCGCGAATGGGTTGATACTATTCATTTGATTACTGGTTCGGGATATATGAATGGTTTAAGTAATGGTATTACAAATGGAGCAGCTTGGTATATGGTTAATGGCGGTCGTCAGGACTATATGAACTATTTTCACCATTGCAAAGAGTTTACTTGCGAAAATAGTATAAACAAAACACCTGCAGCCTCTCAATTATTGAGTTATTGGAACTATAATTGGCGTTCGTTACTTAATTATATCGAGCAAAGCCATTATGGATTGCAAGGGGTAGTTACCGATTCGATAACTGGGCAACCTTTAAAGGCTAAGGTTTATATTTCGGGCTTCGATAAGGATAGTTCCGATGTAAATACGTTTCTTCCTTTTGGTAATTACTACCGCTATCTCTTGACCGGAACTTATAATGTTACCTATTCGGCTCCCGGTTATATCTCTAAAACTATTTCTGCGAGCGTCGTCAATAGAACTACCACCTATCGCAATGTTCAATTGGTGCCTACCAATATTAGTACAGGTGATGAACTTAAAGTTAATGCAAATAGTTTAGATATTTTCCCTAACCCAGTTAGCAATTATATTCAACTTAATTTTAAAAAAGCTACCCCTCTTTATACTTTGAATATTTGCGATGCAAAAGGTGCTTCTGTTTTTGAGCGTACCTATAGTAATACCGAAAAATCTGTTCGCATCGAACTTCCTAATTTGAATAAAGGGGTTTATTTTATAAAGATAACTTCTGAAGATTTTAATACGATTAAGAAAATTATTATCAAATAAAAGAAAGCCAAACATAATAAAAACACTAAAGATAAACAGAATTATTTTAAACTAAATTTTATTAAATGATATTAGTTACGGGAGGAACCGGCTTAGTTGGAACACATCTTTTGGTAGATCTTCTTTATAAAGATAAAAAGATAAGAGCTATCAGAAGACATACTGATCAAAGGCTATTGCGTAGGATCTTCTCGTATCATTTTGCTGATGTTGAAGAGCAGCTTAAGAAAATAGAATGGGTTGATGCTGACTTAACAGATGTGTTTGCCCTAAAAGAGGCGTTTGTTGGGGGGATAGATGAAGTGTACCATTGTGCCGCGATGGTTTCCTTTAACCCAAAAGATAAGCAAAAGATGATGGATATAAATGTTGAAGGAACTGCCAATATAGTCAATCTATCTCTTTTGAATAATGTAAAAAAACTTTGCCACGTTAGTTCTATTGCTGCACTTGGACGCAACGATAAACCGGATTCCTATACCACCGAGGCTGACCTTTGGATAAATTCCAGACAAAACTCTAACTATGCTATAAGTAAATATGGTGCGGAACGCGAAGTATGGCGCGGAATTCACGAGGGTCTTAATGCAGTTATAGTAAACCCATCTGTAATTATTGGTCCCGGCGACTGGGATAAAGGAAGCTCTCAAATTTTTACAACACTTTGCAAAGGGACTTCATTCTACACCAACGGAGTTAACGGATATGTTGATGTTAGGGATGTGGTACAGGCAATGGTTTCGCTTATGGAAAGTGAAATTACGAATGAACGTTTCGTAGTTTCTGCTGAGAACCTAAGTTATTTTGATTTCTTCAGTAAAATTTTGTTAAAATTTGGAAAGAATCCTCCAAGCATAAATGCAAGTTACCCATTACTGGAAGCAGGTTGGAGGTTCGAGAAACTTAAAAGTATGCTTACAGGCAAAAGTCCTTTAATCACTAAAGAAACTGCCCGCACTTCCAGAAATAAATATTATTATTCGTCGGAGAAATTGATAAAAGCACTCGACTTTTCTTTTATCCATATCGATAATGCTGTGGACTACACCTGCACTATCTTTAATAAGGACTGTAATTATTGATTAGTTAGCTTTAAATTTCCGCTTTCTTTTTGAAATGGCGAACAAGATGGTTGATAGCAGCAACATCAGCCCACTATAGTAGCAAAACCTCCCAATATAATCTCCATATTTTACATAAAAAGTGAGTACATTATTTGCATTCATCTGATGGCGCAGTGCATCTGGTTCCCAGTATTTAGTTTTCATCAGCACGTCGCCTCTTTGATTGATGAAGCCTGAGATTCCAGTATTAGCCGAGCGGGCAATGTCTCTACGGGTTTCAATAGCACGCAAGGTGGCAAAGCTAAAGTGCTGTTTGTGACCAGCAGTATTGCCCCACCAACCATCGTTGGTGATGATGAAAAGAACATTTGCACCATTGCGAACAAATTCTGAAACAAATTCACCATAAATAGACTCGTAACAGATAACAGGCGACACTTTTATATCTTTTAAAGTGGTGTTAAAAGCCTTGCGTTCGGCATCGATTCCTAAACTTCCTATGGTGCCCCCCAAATCTATAGCATACTTTTCAATTGGTTTAAATAGCTTCTTGAAAGGCATCTTTTCAACCCCTGGAGTAAGTTTCGACTTATGATATTTCTGCAAAAGATAAGGTTTATCAATTAATAAAGCGGTATTAAATGGCTCGTAATACTTTCCAGGCGCATCTTGGTATTCCCTTGCCGCAACAGTCAATGCTTCACCTGGTTGAAACACTCTATGTGTGGACAATCCAACCATAAAAGAAAGGTTTTTATAGCTGTTTAAGAAGAGCCGGATGCCTTGCACGCTACCTACATTTGCTAATTGGTCTTCATAAGCATATTCTTGCAACGCACTTTCAGGACAAACAACAAAGTTGACGTTTGAATCCATTTTCTTTTCAGCTAACTGTAGTATTTTATTCATTATTTCAGTAGGTGGCGCCGAATATTGTTCGTTGTAAGGATCTACATTGGGCTGAACTACTACTACATCCACAGGATTGACAGTCTCTTTATAGGAAGTATATTTTATTTGTGAGAAAAGAATAGGTACTATTATTATTATAGATGTTAAACCTGAAAATAGAAGTTTATTTTTAAGATTTTCTTTATTATAAATAAAAAGATTTAGTGAGATCGGAAGAGCACACGTCTGAACTCCAGTCACCTGAAGCTAT
>CAYRBL010000323.1:2296-4532 GCA_964422385.1 uncultured Bacteroides sp. | reverse complement strand
CAAGAGATTAAAAAATATTATAACGACATCCCAAAAGACAGCATTCCTTTAATTGAATCTGAATATGAGATTGGTCATATCGTTCGTCAGCCTGTAGTTTCGCCAGAAGAGAAAGCCGTTACCAAGCATCGTTTGGAAGAATTAAGAGAGCGTATATTAAAAGGTGAGAAATTTGCCGGTTTAGCTGTTTTATATTCTGAAGATCCAGGTTCGGCAAAAAAAGGTGGTGAATTGGGTATGTATGGTCGTGGTGAGTTATATCCCGAGTTTGAAGCTGCTGCTTTTAATCTAAAGAAAGATGAAGTTTCGCCTGTTATCGAATCAAAAGCCGGCTACCATATTATTCAATTAATTGAGCGTAGAGGCGACTATATCAATGCGCGTCATATTTTATTGGTGCCTAAAGTTTCTCCTTATCAATTGGGTAAAGCCAAAGCATATCTCGACAGTGTTTACACAGTTATTAAAGATAGCACTATGCAATTTGGCAGAGCTGCTATGAAGTTTTCGGATGATCCAAGTAAGAACAATAACGGTATGATAGTGAACCCTGCTACAGGTAATACAAAGTTTGCAGCTGATGATATCGATCGTTCTATTTTCTTTGCAATTGATAAATTAAAACCAGGTGAAATATCAAAACCAGTGTTGATGAAAGATGCTGATGGCAAGGAAGCATATCGTATTTTATACTTAAAGAACAGAACCAAGCCTCATATCGCCAATTTGCACGATGACTATGATAAGATTCAGAACGCAGCTTTTGAAAAGGCTAAGAGTGCTGCATTGAAGAAATGGGTGAATGAAAAGATAAGCAAAACCTACATAAAGATATTCGAGCCATTTAATTCTTGTCATTTCGAGAACAAATGGGTCAGATAAATCAATTTAATTAAACATAATTTTATCTCAAAATACTAAATAAACAAAATATGCAATACAATTCGGATGTGGAAGCATTGGATGCTTTCGTTGAAAAATATAAACTCCTAAGAACAGAAATAGCTAAAGTAATTGTTGGGCAAGACGAGGTTGTAAAGAATATATTAATATCAATATTTAGTCGTGGACATTGCCTGTTGGTAGGTGTTCCGGGACTTGCAAAGACCCTAATGGTTAATACGGTTTCAAGAGTATTGGGACTTTCGTATAACCGCATTCAATTTACTCCTGACCTGATGCCTTCCGACATTATAGGAACTGAAATATTAGATGAAAATCGTAAGTTTAGATTCATAAAAGGGCCTGTGTTTGCTAACATTATATTAGCTGATGAGATAAACCGTACGCCTCCTAAAACCCAGTCGGCACTTTTGGAAGCTATGCAGGAAAAGGCAGTAACTGTAGCAGGTGTAAACTACCAGATCGGCAATCCGTTCTTCGTACTTGCAACTCAAAATCCTATTGAGCAAGAAGGGACTTATCCTTTGCCAGAAGCTCAACTCGACCGCTTTATGTTTAATATATGGCTGGATTATCCTTCGTTTGATGAAGAAATAAACATTGTAAAAAGTACAACTGTCGATAATGAATCTGAACCAAAAATCATACTTACATCAGAAGAAATATTGTATTTCCAACACCTGATTCGTAAGATTCCGGTTACTGATAATGTATATAATTACGCGGTTAAACTTGCATCATCTACCCGTCCTAATACACCGATGGCTAATGAGTTTGTGAATAAATATTTGTCGTGGGGAGCTGGCCCAAGAGCATCTCAATATTTGATTATAGGTGCTAAGTGTCACGCTGCTGTTAACGGTAAATATGCTCCGGATATAGAGGATGTAAATGCTGTGGCCAATGCAATTTTGAGGCATCGTATTGTTAAGAACTACAAAGCCGAAGCAGAAGGAATAAGTGTTGACGACATCATAAAGAAGCTTATTTAATCTGAATCGTCTGAAGCCGGTTTAAGAATTCTCTTTCATTTCTTTTATTTATTAATAGTTTTTGTTTTAATACTATTAATGCTATTTTGTTTGTTGTTATTTTTTATAATAATAATGAATAGGATATTTGTATTATTTGGTGTAAACAACTGATGTTGTAGCCGATTATTTGGCTTAGGTATAAGCCACGCTTCAATAATAGCTCATCCGTTTGGTTTAGTCAAAAGCCACGCGTCAATAATACCTCATCCGTTTGGTTTAGGTAAAAGCCACGCGCCAATGTTAGCTCATCCGTTTGGTTTAGGTAAAAGCCACGCGCCAATGTTAGCTCATCCGTTTGG
>CAYRBL010000323.1:0-2196 GCA_964422385.1 uncultured Bacteroides sp. | reverse complement strand
TTTAATCAAAAGCCACGCGTCAATGTCACCTCATCCGATTGGTTTAGTCAAAAGCCACGCGCCAATGTCACCTCATCTGTTTGGTTTAGTCAAAAGCCACGCGTCAATGTTACCTCATCCGTTTGGTTTAGTTAAAAGCCACGCGTAACATTGCTCTCAGCCTAAATTTTGGTTATTAATCGTTGTCAAACTTCCTTTTAAAGCGTTTATATGTAGCCGTATCCTTGTCTTTTTTCTTACCAAAGCTTTCTTTTTATTATTAAATATTTTCATCATAATAATAAAAATAAACATCCTACCAAAAAACATTAAACATATTATAATAAAGAAAAAAAATAATATAATAATGAACAACAAAAACGCTATAAAACACATTAACGAAAGTGAAGTGTAAAAAAAAAGCTCCTACAATTGAATGCAGGAGCTGATGTATATTTTGATGAATGATAGAATTAAAAAAACTGTTTCTATCCTTTTTATAATATCCTATTAAGAAAATTTGATAACCCAGGCGTGCTTGCAAGGAGGACTTTTGCGGGCATTGGCGGGCAAAGTAATGATGCAGCCCTTGCCATTAGCCTTCCACGTTGTCTTGTCGGAACCCAAAAGAGTGGCAGTGGAATTTGCCTTTGGCTGAAATTTGTCGAGCTTAATCTCACTAGGCATCTTTTCGCCTTCATCAGCAAGGTAAATAGCATAAACTTCCCCTTTTTTGCCTTGGGTAAAACAAACCTTACCCTCCTTATACGGTTCAATTACACGGCTTCCATAAATACATTCGCCATTAACTTTTATCCACTCCCCTATTTCTTTCAAGCGGATATAGGCAGTATCATCAAGCTGTCCGGATGGATCTGGCGCAACATTTAAAAGGAAATTTCCGCCCTTAGAAACGATGTCGACCAGGAGGTGAATTATTTTATTTGTTGATTTATATTTGTCGTTATAAGCCCACGACCAGCTCGTAGCCATAGTCATACAGGTTTCCCAAAGATAAGGCAAAGGTTTTTCGGGAACCTGTTGTTCGGGTGTTTGATAATTTTCGTATTTACCATGTACCGAACGATCGACGATGATAAGTCCGGGTTGATTTTTGCGAGCCATCGTAGCTATCGCAGGCATATTAATATCTTGATTAATTGCCGGACGTTTAAGCCACGACAAAGATTCTTCAGTTTGCTCAGCCTTACTCCTAACCCAACCTCCGTCGAGCCACAGGATGTCAACTTTTCCATAATCTAGAGTCAATTCTTCAATTTGATTATAGGTAAATTGCTGAAAACGCTTCCATCGTTCCGGATATTTATCCACGTCGTAATTGGGGTTTCTATCTACAACCGGAAAGTAGTCGCACCAATAATCTTTACTATGCCAATCAGGTTTACTGAAGTAAGCGCCAATGCCCAAGCCATTATTTCGAAAGGCTGAGAAGACTTCTTTAACCACATTCGCCTTCGGATTTCTGTTGAAGGGGCATTCCTTGTCGGTGATTTTATAAGAGGTAGTTTTGGTATCAAACATGCAGAAGCCATCGTGATGCTTTGTAGTGAACACCACGTATTTCATGCCGGCATCCTTAGCCGCCTTAGCCCATTTATCAGGATTGAAATGCACAGGATTGAAGGAGTATTTCAAGCCTTCGTATCGTCTCACATATTCATTATAATCCGGAAGACTGCGTTGGCACCAGCCCTCGTCTTCAGGACAAATCGACCAGGATTCTACCACACCCCACTGGCTATAAGGCCCCCAGTGAAACAATATCCCAAACTTACAATCCTGCCACCACTCCAGCTTTTGCTGCACATCTTTTTCGGATGGCGGAGTATATTTATGCTCTTCTTTTTGTGCAAAAAGATTAAAAGACATAAAAACGATAAAAATAATTACCAAAGATACATTGATTCTTTTCATAAGATACATTATTATTAGACTACTTAGATATTCCGATTTCAGATGCCAAAGATAGATTTATTTTGTGTAATAAAAGAGAAAAATGTAAAAAAAATTAATTGGTAAGATAATTATGTGTACTTTTGCAAAAAATTAATGAGGGGGGTGCCTTAAAAGACAGGCTGAGATTATACCCATTGAACCTGATTCGGGTAATGCCGGCGTAGGGAGTTACGGGTAAACTTTGATAACGAATGGTTTCCCTTATTTCCATTCAGAAGTTTAACGAATAAATAAATCAAA
>CAYRBL010000322.1:0-4539 GCA_964422385.1 uncultured Bacteroides sp. | reverse complement strand
ATAATGTTACTCATTGGATATCTTCTTTACAATAAAAACATACCTTTGTTTCTTAAGATTCTCTCGATAATTGGGCTTGTGTTTTATGGAGGCAACTGGCACGATTTGATAGGTCATAGCGTTTCTGTTTACATAACCAATAATGGTTTCCTCGGTTTGGGCAATATGCTTATAATTGCCGCTATCGGATCTGTTTTTGTAATTGACAATGCACTTATCGAAGCCTTTTTAATGAGATTTAAAGCTAAAAAAGGGGAGAATGTAAAAGAATAAGATATTTTAACATTATATTAAGGAATAAATCAAATAAAATCATTAATTTTGAACTTTATTTCTAGGAAATAATATTAATTAAATAAATAAATCTAAATGGAAACTTCAGAAGTAGTAATCAGTACTCTTACAGCAAGTGGAAAACCTTTACGTGCTGGCGAAATCGCCGAGATAGCAAATGTAAATAAAAAAGAAGTTGAAAAAGCAATCAAAAAACTTACTGCAGAAGGAATATTGTATTCTCCGGTAAGATGCTTTTATGATTTAATGAAATAGCAAAAGCATTTAGCAAAAAGAAAATTAAAGGTAGGAAACATTGAATATCATTTCGATGTTTTCTACCTTTTTTTTATGCTAATTAGGATCAACATCAATTACTATTCTTATCGATTTATATTTTTCTATCTTACTAAAGTTGTTTGTAATTATAGCCTTCAGTGTTTCCTTTGCTTGATTAATGGAAATCTCTTTTTCAATCTTCAATAAAATATCTTTTAAATAAAGCGTCTTTACTCTCGACACAATTGGGAATTCAGGACCAAGAACTCTTTTAGCAAACGCTTTTTTCATCTGATTGGCTAAATAAGTAGAGGCTTCATTCAGTAAGTCGGGATTTATATGCTTCAAAGTAACCTTAATCAATCGATGAAAAGGAGGATATTTAAAAGTTTTTCTTTCCTTAAGTTGGTTGTTGAACATCGAAATGTAATCGGTGTGTATAACATTGCCAATAATTGGATGCATTGGATTATAGGTTTGTATAATTACTTTCCCTTGTGTATTCTTTCGCCCAGCCCTTCCGCTTACCTGTGCCATTAGTTGAAAACTTCTTTCGAACGAACGGAAATCTGGATAGCTTAGCATATTATCAGCATTTAGGATGCCAACTACTCCCACATTGTCGAAGTCGAGGCCTTTTGTTACCATTTGTGTTCCTACTAAGATGTCGATATGCCGATCTTCGAAATCATTTATGATACGTCGATACGCATTCTTCGATCGGGTAGTGTCCAGATCCATACGCTCTATTTTAGCTTCAGGAAAGATGATGGAAAGTTCGTCTTCCACTTTTTCGGTTCCAAAACCTTTCATCAAAATAGATTTCGAACCACAAGCCGGACATACTTCTGGCAGCCTTGTTGAGTAACCGCAATAGTGGCACATCAAAAGGTTTTTATGCTTGTGATATATAAGAGTTACGTCGCAGTTCTTGCATTCGGGCATATAATTACAAACATCACATTCTAATCTTAAAGAGAATCCTCTTCTGTTTTGGAAAAGAATAACCTGTTGTTTGGCGGTTAAAGCTTCGTCGATGTTTTTTATTAATAAAGAAGAGAAATGCGATTTCATTGTTTTCATCCTCATTTCTTCCTTAAGATTGGCTATAAGTATCTGTGGCAACTCTATACCTCCATATCTTTCGGTTATTTCTACCAAATTATATTTCTTGGTCAATGCATTGTAATAGCTTTCTACGGCTGGGGTGGCTGAGCCTAGTAAAGTGGTGGCGTTGTGCATTTGCGAAAGATAAATGGCAGCATCGCGCGCATTATATCTTGGCGCAGGATCGTATTGTTTAAACGAACTATCGTGCTCTTCGTCAACGATGATCATACCTAAATTGTCGAAGGGTAAAAATATTGCCGAACGGGCTCCAATTATTATCTTATATTTGTGATCACTTTTGTCGTCGGAGGCTTTTATGATTTTGTTCCAGATTTCAACTCTTTCATGTTCGTTGTATTTCGAATGATAAACGCCTGCCTGATCTCCGAAATACTTTTGCAATCTAAAGATTATTTGTGTGGTCAACGCTATTTCGGGCAATAGATACAATACCTGTTTGCCAGCTTTTATCATTTCGTTGATGAGTTTTATGTAGATTTCGGTTTTGCCACTCGAGGTAACGCCGTGCAATAAAACCACAGGTTTTTCGGCGAATCCTTCTTTTATTTTTAGGTAAGCTTCCTCTTGTTTTGGACTCAATATGATGTCGTCGGCACTACTGTAGGCGTCGGAATCTATCAATCTGCTTTCTTCTTTTTCAACTAAATAAAAGACTTCTTTTTTTATTAATGCACTTAGTTGAGCCGAACTTATATCAGGTAGTTTAAGCAGTTCGCTTTTCTTCATCTCGTTTTTAAAGTCTTTGAAGAAATTGGTAGCTTGCATAAAAAGTTGCAACATCTGTAATTGTTTAAATGATTTCTTTTCGAGTTCATCAAACAGTTTATGAAGATTGTTTTGGTCTTGATATTTTTCCGAAAGGCTTACATAAGTTTCAACTTTGGGCTTATAACGCTCGCTTATTTCTTCGAGTGTAAGCACAACGCCTTTTTCTATTAATGTTTTTAATAAAGGTATTACTTTTAAGAGTCCTGTAAGGTTCGAAATTTCATTTACAGTTATCGAATCTCTCGACAGCAGGGCTTCTGCAACCAGATATTCGTTTTGGTTGAGTGTTGAATAATCACCATCGAAATCGGGATTGATAACAACTTTCGATTCGCTGGCTAATTTAAAAGCGGGAGGTAGGGCTGCGTGCATCACATCACCGGGATTGCACATATAATAATCTGCTATCCATTCCCAAAACTGAAATTGTTTTTCGTTGACAATAGGCACCACATCCAAAATGGATACTATATATTTAATAGTATAGCCGCTTGGCACGTTTTCGTGAAGCCGGCGTATTAAACCTGTGTATATTTTCTTTTGTCCGAACTGTACAACAACTCTTTGCCCAACCATTACCTGCGCATTCATATCGTAAGGTATGCGATATGTGAAATAGCCCGGCATCGGAAGAGGTAGTATAATATCAGCAAAAAGCGTAGTGCGTTCCATTTTGTTTGTAGTTGTATTAGTTATGATTAAATTTTTATTATTTATTCTGCAAAGATACTTCTTTTATTTTTAGAAAACATCAAAAGGTGAATGTCTTTTTAATTCATAATTTTATTCCATTTCTCAGGGAATCTAAGATAAAGAAATCCACATATTGAACCAATTCCTATAATCAACATAAAAAAAATGACAGCACTATTTTCAGTTCTTACATCTTTGAAGTCTAAAATTACATTATTGCCACTGGTAATCTGAAACACCTTTGGTTGATATTCGTCAATATCTCTTTTTCTAATCCATACCGAAACAATTTTGGCACTTTTTAATTGATTTACGATGTTATCATAATCTTTATCAGTATATGCATTACCAATATTATGGGCCAAGTAAAATTTCTTATAATGTTCGTTTAAATAGAAAATCAACTCGCTTTTTTGGCTTGAATGTCCTTTCCTGTCAGTGTTAGTTTCGATATATGTGTTGGACGAACGTATAGTTCCTTTGATTTCGACTAACATAGATTTAATTGCAAATGAATCTTGCAATTCATAAATCCCAAATATAGTTAATAAAAGTCCGAATATTAGAAGTTTGTTTTGATAATTTCGTTTCCACCAATCTTTATTCATATATTTTTAGTTGTTTTCTTTTTTTTCTTTAAAAAAATAATTACAAAGCAAATTAAGAACGATACCTATTAAAATAGTATTAATAAATAGGATTCCTATCATTGTCGCAGGTATCCATAAACTATTTTGGATGAAAAGGTTTTTAAATAAATCATAGTTTGCTAAAAAGTTGTTGGGTACTATTAGTGCAATTAAAACTGAAGTTATAATATGAAAACCTAGGAGGAATTGATAACTGTCTTTTGATTTTATTTTAGTGAGATATTTAAAGACAAAACCAGTGGTAGCAAAGTAAATAAATGCAACAATTATGACAGTGATTATTGCAATTACGTCGATATAAATATGTGTAGTAAGACTTCCGTAAATTCTTAAAGTGTTCATAATGATGTCGTGTTTTTACTAACTGAAAAGTAAGTATGTTATACCAATTATAATAATTAATCCTGTAATAAAGTTGCGAAGATCTTTGGTTGATGATTCATTTACCCGAGTCATTTCGTCATCAAATTTCCCTTTAAATCCTTTTATCATCCAAAAGAAAAATGCTCCGACTACAATAAAAATAAACGATTCGAGTCTAGTTCTGCCCATGGTTATATTTTTCTGCAAATATACTATATTATATTATACGAGTATTGTTTTTTATATAAAAAGATTTGTTTGTTTATTTAGTAGTTTTATTGTAATGGAGTATTTTGTTTTGTTGGCAACAGTTTTTTATTTTATTTTTAATAGAGTTTATACCGATTAAAAGTTTATTGAACATTTTTTTGTCTTAATTTCA
>CAYRBL010000321.1:2371-4557 GCA_964422385.1 uncultured Bacteroides sp. | reverse complement strand
CACGGCTCTGAACACTCTTTCCCTACACGACGCTCTTCCGATCTATCTTCACCGGCATCGAGCCATTGATAACTGATAGCTCCGAAAGCTCCACAACACACGACCATTCGGCTGCATCATACACATCTTCGTCTAAAGGCAAGCCGTTTCTCAAACAATAAATCAAACGATAATCCATAATAAAATCCATACCGCCATGGCCACCCACTTTGCGTGCCAACTCCCCAATTTCTTTGGAAAAAGGATGCTCGTAAACCTTCAACATCGAGTCGAGTTTTTCCTGAGAAAGGAAGCTGTGAGCATTGGGCTCCAGCGCCAAACGTTGTTCAGGATATTTAACAGCATAACCTTTGGTGCCACTAATCTTATGAATACGGTCGTAAGGTCGGGGACTCGTAACATCGTGTTGCACCATAATCGTCTTCCCCTTTTCGGTCCTAATAATAGTAGTATTCATATCGCCCAACTTATAAGGAGTGTTGGCGTATTTGGAGCCCTTCCCAAACTTTTCCTTTGCATATTCTGTCATCCCAAACTGATTGGTCGAAACCGAAACCAGATAATTCATCTTGTCACCTCTATGGATGTTCATCGTCTGGCACACCGGCCCCAAACCATGTGTAGGATACGGATCGCCAGTATGATTAGTGTTGTATTTCAAGCGCCACATGTCCCAGTAGCCAGTCTTCTCGTCAAAGTTGAGCCAGCGCAAATCGTGTATATAAGCACATTCGGCATGGATAACATCACCAAATACTCCCTGCTGAGCCATGTTTAAAGTAGCCATTTCGAAGAAATCATAGCAACAATTCTCCAGCATCATACAGTGTCGACGCGTTTTTTCGGCAGTATTCACAAGCTTCCAACAGTCATCAACAGTTAAAGCCGCAGGCACCTCCATCACCACATGCTTGCCGTGCTCCATGGCATAAACGGCAATAGGTGTATGCAACAACCAATGGGTGCAAACATAAATCAGGTCGATGTCAGGACGCTCGCACACCTTTTTCCAACCCTCTTCGCCCGTATATTTTTCGGCAGCAGGCTTGTTGTTTTTAGCTAAAACTTTATTACTAGCGTCCACACGCTCAGGAATAATATCGCACAAAGCCACTATCTTTACACCGTCCATATACATATATCTTCTGATGGCCTCGCTGCCTCGCATACCCAATCCAATAAAGGCAATACGAACCGTATCGATAGGTTTACAAGTCAATTGCAGAACATCAGTCTGCCCCTTTGGGCGTGGAGGTTCGGGCAATTCGAGCATCTTCTGGTTTTGGGCAAAAGCACCCAAAGAAATAAGCGTTAGAACGATTAAAAGTAGCAGTTGTTTTTTCATTTTATTAAAATTAAAAGATGATATTAGAGATGCGAAATTAAACATTTTTTGTTTACAAACAATAAGGGGAAGGAAGCGTTTTATTTAAATAAAAAAATAAAGCGAATATGTAAGGGTTAATTAGTAATTTTGCACAACCCTAAAATGAGAGATAAGACACAACATCATTTACTAAAAAACAACACTAATAAAAGAGCATGATAAACTTTGATAAATTCACACTGGCTAACGGATTACGAGTAATCGTACATAAAGATATATCTACACCCATCGCTGCCGTAAACATATTATATAATGTAGGGGCCCGCGACGAACATGAGGACAAAACAGGCTTTGCACACCTGTTCGAACACCTTATGTTTGGAGGTTCAAAAAACATTCCGGTCTACGACGAACCTCTGGAAAACGTTGGAGGTTCGAACAATGCCTTTACAAATAATGATATTACCAATTATTATCTAAGTATCCCAGATCAGAATCTTGAAACAGCTTTTTGGTTAGAGTCAGACAGGATGAACGAGCTTGCTTTCTCCGAAAAAAGTCTGACAGTTCAACGCAATGTTGTGATAGAAGAGTTCAAACAAAGATATCTTAACCAGCCTTACGGCGATATTTGGTTACTGTTGCGCCCATTGGCTTATAAAGTTCATCCCTATCAATGGTCGACAATAGGCAAAGATATTTCACACATCGAGGATGCCAAAATGGAAGATGTGAAGTCCTTTTTTTATAAATATTATAGACCTAACAACGCCATAATGGTGGTGGCAGGTAATGTGGAAACCGAACAAATAAAGGCCTTATGCGATAAATGGTTTAAAGATATTCCAGCAGGAGAGCC
>CAYRBL010000321.1:0-2271 GCA_964422385.1 uncultured Bacteroides sp. | reverse complement strand
AACAAAGTATTTGTAAATACAAACTGCTCTACTCTATATTATTATTCCGAAAACGAATAAATATTTTCACACTCAGGCAACGTTTTGATTAATTATCTTGTCATATATAACAAGAAAAATAAATGCTATCGGAAGAAGAAATAATAAAGGGATGTCTTAAAGGAGACAAAATCGCGCAGAAGGCTTTATATGATAAATATTCGGCTAAGATGTTCGGTATTTGTTTGAGGTATCTTAAAAATAAAGATGAAGCCGAGGATGCATTGCAAGATGGGTTTGTAAGAGTATACAGCAATATAGATAAATTTAATTTCAAAGGTTCTTTTGACGGATGGGTGCGTAGAATTATTGTAAATGCGACTATAAATTACCATAACTTCAATCTTAAACATAAATATCAAAGTGATTATTCGGAGATAGAAGAAGTGGTAGAGGATACAAAATTAAATACGGATATATGGTCGGTTGAATACCTGCTAAACGTGATACAATCTTTGCCTGATGGCTATAAATTAATCTTCAATTTATACGAAATTGATGGATATAGCCACAAGGAGATTGCCGAAATGCTGGGTATCTCAATCAATACTTCGAAATCCCAATTGATGAAAGCTAAGATTATACTTAAAGCTAAGTTGAACGCGAAAAAGAACGTTATATAGTAAAGAAAAAATGGAAACCGATAACAACATAGGACAAATATTCAGAGAAGCTTTCGATGATTTCGAAAGAAAGCCATCTGATAAGGTGTGGAACAATATTGAAGCCCGAGCCAAAGCTCCGGTTGCTCAGAATAAATTGATGAGAAATGGCAAGACTATTATTATTAGTGCTGCTTCTGTTCTTATTATTTCTGTAATTGCTTTTTATTTTTTAAAACCAACAACTGCAACTACTGACTTAAACAAGGCAACTGCTATTAATAATACTGTTTCTTCAACTCAAAATACAGAAAATACAACACAGAATACTAGCAATAATTCAACACAGACTTCTTTAACAATTACGAAACCTACAAACAATACTCCTAATAATAGTATAGCTTCAGCTAAAGCAAAGGATAGTATTATGAATGCTCAAACACAAAAGCAAAACACTACTATTGTAAAACAAAACGAGAATATAGTTGAGAAAACGAATGCCAATACTGCAAATACTTCTTTAAATACTACAACATCTACAACCACACAAAAGGCAAACAATACTAACAGCCAAAACCAGAATACAACTACTTCTCAGAAGACTCAACCCAACAAAAACTATTCTGCGAATGCAAATAATACAAGTGAACCTGCTCCTATAACTTTCTCCCCTGACCAAACTATTTGCAAAGGCGATAAAATAAAACTTGAAGTTAAAGGTGGTACTACTTATTTGTGGAGTACCGGAGAGAGATTACAATATATATATGTAAATCCATCCCGAACTACAGACTATAGTGTGATAGTTACCGACAGCAGAGGACAGGTGAAATCGGGCTTGATAAGCGTAACAGTTAATGATTGCGAAACCTTATATGTTCCGAATGCTTTTGCTCCAAATGGAGAAGGAAAAGCATCTATTTTTAAAGCTTATGGTAATAATGTAAGGAGTTTTGAAATGCTAGTGTATTCACGTGCCGGACAATTGGTGTTCTCATCAAAGAATATTGAGGAAAGCTGGAATGGAACTTTTAATGGCAATGCCGCTCCAATGGGCGTATACGTTTACCGCATCAGCTATATAGATCAACTAAACAATCCACACACAATAAACGGGCACGTAAGCCTAATAAGATAACAATATGTTTGAAACAATCGACAGAACAAACGCACCAATCATAAAAGAATTTAACAAAGAACTAACAGGAATTGATTTAATAAAACCAGCAGCTTTTTACCTTCAAAATAACATCCCTGTTTACCAATTAAATTTAGGTGATCAGGATGTAGTTAAGATAGAATTTATATTTGAAGCAGGTTCTTGTTTCCAACAAAAGAATCTTACTGCTAATTTCACCAATCAATTAATTACAGAGGGTACGCTTAACTATCATTCTGAGAAAATATCAGAGATCTTAGATTACTATGGTGCTTTTTTAGAAAAGGAAGTCGACAGAGATTATGCTTCCCTCACAGTTTATGCTATGAAAAAGCATCTGGGAGCAATACTACCAATCATTGAAGAGATAATTAAGCAGCCTACATTCCCTGAGCATGAAGTTGCTATTTTGCTAAAGAAACAAAGGAGTCAGTTTATCATAAATAATAAAAAGGTAATGACTATTGCCCG
>CAYRBL010000320.1:0-4566 GCA_964422385.1 uncultured Bacteroides sp. | reverse complement strand
TGCAATAACCTACAAGTTATAGGTGTCTGGAAACTCAGGAATGCAATAACCTGTAAGATATAGGTGTTTTGAATTAAAGGAATGCAATAACCTTAATTAGGACTATTTTTAATTATAATTATTGTTTTGGCAAAAATTTTTGTAGAAACTATCTAGAACAGGACCTAGAAATCAAAAGATAATTTTTATAATAAAATAAAACTAATTCTAAGACACCTTTGTGCAGAAGAATTCACGGTTTAAAGGACATTCAGCTTCGTAAGCATAAGTATTGGTACAGTTACAAAAAACTAAAAGAAGTTTTGCACGTTTAACAAGTGAGTAAAAACAGCTTTTTTTCATACAATTATTTATAATAATAATTATAATCTTGTTGCTGTAATAAATTAATGCCAATCTTTGCATTCTATTATTAAATTAAAAAATAACATGGAAACTTTTAAAAGTGATATCACAGGAAAAGAATACCCTATAACTGAAAAAATATCGGCCAAACTAATCAGGCATACAGTGCTTAGTTTAATTCAACAAGACAATTCCAAATTCAATCATAATAGTTTTTTATCAAATACTGAACTTAATTATTATAGAGAGAAGTATATTTCTGATTATTTATCAAAAGAAATAGGTGAATTAAGTAATCTTGAAAAACAGTTATAACAGCATTAACAGAAAATACTACTTTAAGTAATAAATTAGATGACGATGATCAGACACCACTAACAACAGGTCAACGAATTGCAGATAAAGTAGCAACCTTTGGTGGTAGCTGGACATTTATCATCTCTTTTGGAGTGTTTATTTTGCTTTGGATTTGTTTAAATATAATATGGTTATCAGGTAAAGCTTTTGATCCCTATCCTTTTATTCTACTCAACTTAATACTTTCGTGCTTAGCTGCCATACAAGCACCAGTTATTATGATGAGCCAAAACCGACAAGAAGAAAAAGACAGAGAAAGAGAAAAGAATGATTATATGATAAACCTAAAATCAGAATTAGAGATAAGAATTTTGCACGAAAAGATTGATTACCTTGTAAACAATCAACAGTTAGAATTAATAGAAATCCAAAAAGTACAGATAGAAATGCTTAATGATATTATCACAAAAGTAGATAAGAAATAAGACCAATCTAAATAGAGTATCAAAAAAAAGCCTTCCAATTCATAAGAAAAGGAAGGCTTTTTTTTTCATAATAAAATAAAACTACTTCTAAGACACCTTTGCACAGAAGAATTCACGATTCATTCTGGCAATATTATCAGCAGATATCTGTTTAGGACATTCTGCTTCGCAAGCATAAGTATTGGTACAATTGCCAAAACTTTATAGTAGGTTTGTGAATTTATATTGAGTAAATATTAAAGTAAATAATATTGAAACTTTATTTAATAGAATTGTAAAAAATATATTATCTTTGTAAAAAAAAACTAATGCCAAAAATATTAATTTATAAAAACATTTGGATTTTTATCTTTTATGGAACCGATGTATATGAAAATCGAATTCATATTCATGTTGGGAAGAAAGATACTTTTGAGTTATGTAAAATATGGATTGAACCAAAAATAGAAATCGCAAAAAAAGGAGAACTTACATTAAAAGAACAAAAAGAAGTAATAGAAATAGTTGAAATATATAAAGATGAAATTATTATTCAGTGGAATAATTTTATAAAAGGAATTGAAACAAAAATATTAAAAATAAATTAAATGAAAACAATGAAAAAAGTTGAAGGTTTTTGGAATTTAAAACCAAAAATTAAAAAGATTGACTTTGATAATAATAAAATAGCTGTATATATGCATGATGGTAGAATAATTATTGCTCCATTGTCAAAATTTCCAAGTATTAAAAGACTAACACCAGAACAACGCAAGAATTGGTATATTTTCGGTAATGGTTTTTCATTTGAAGATTGTAATGAAGTTTTTCATATCGAACAAATCTTAGGTAATTATAATGAATATAGGCATGAATAAAAAGTAAAAATAAAAGTAACCTAAGAGTATCAAAAAAAGCCTTCCAATTCATAAGAAAAGGAAGGCTTTTTTTTTCATAATAAAATAAAACTACTTCTAAGACACCTTTGCACAGAAGAATTCACGATTCATTCTAGCAATATTATCTGCTGATATCTGTTTAGGACATTCTGCTTCGCAAGCATAAGTATTGGTACAATTACCAAAACCTAATTCATCCATTTTTGCAACCATCGCTTCTACTCTTGCCTGAGCTTCCATTTTACCTTGTGGTAACAATGCAAGTTGAGATACTTTAGCAGCTACAAACAACATTGCAGATGCATTTTTACAAGCAGCCACACAAGCTCCACAACCTATACAAGCTGCAGCATCCATTGCTAATTCAGCATCGGCTCTATTAATAGGAATCGAATTTGCATCTGGTACTCCTCCTGTTGTTACAGAAACATACCCTCCTGCTTGAATAATTTCGTCAAATGCATTACGGTTAACCATCAAATCCTTAATTACTGGAAATGCTTTCGAACGCCAAGGTTCAATTACTATTGTATCTCCATGTTTAAACTTACGCATGTGCAACTGACATGTGGTTACTTCATCATCTGGTCCGTGAGGACGGCCATTAATATATAAACTACACATTCCACAAATACCTTCACGGCAATCGTGATCAAAATTAATTGGAAGTTGAACTTTATCAATTAAAGTTTCATTAAGAATGTCCAGCATTTCTAAAAACGAACACTCAGTAGATATACCGCTAACATTGTATGTCTCGAATTTTCCTTTTGCTTTTGGACTATCCTGACGCCATATTTTTAATGTAAGATCCATGTTTTTCTTTTTAAATGTAATTTAACAATATTATTTATAATCTCTCTGTTTTACTTCTATTGATTCGTAAATCAATGCTTCTTTATGTAAAACTGGAGTTTCGTTTTCGCCTTTATATTCCCAGGCTCCAACAAATTTAAAGTCCTCATCATTTCTCTTTGCTTCTCCTTCTGGAGTTTGATGTTCTTCTCTAAAATGGCCACCACATGATTCCTCACGTTGTAGTGCATCTATAGCCATTAATTCACCTAACTCAATAAAATCAGCAACTCTGGTAGCTTTTTCTAATTCGGTATTTACACCATCATTATTACCTGGTATTCTTAAATCAGACCAAAAGTCTTTCTTTAATTCTCGAATAAGTTCAATTGCTTGTTTTAATCCTTCTGCTGTTCTACCCATTCCAACATTATCCCACATAATGTTTCCCAATTTCTTATGGAAATGATCTACAGATTTATTTCCTTTAATGTTCATCAACTTATCAAGTCTGTCTTTAACTTCTTTTTCTGTTGCAACAAACTCTGGAGCATCAGTCGACATACGAGGAACTTTAATATCCTTAGATAAATAATTCTGAATAGTATAAGGAAGTACGAAATAACCATCAGATAAACCCTGCATCAATGCAGAAGCACCTAAACGATTTGCACCATGATCAGAGAAATTAGCTTCACCAGCAACAAATAAACCAGGAATTGTAGATTGCAATTCATAATCAACCCAAGTTCCACCCATAGTGTAATGCACAGCAGGGTAAATCATCATAGGATTATTATATGGATTTTCATCAACAATCTTTTCATACATCTGGAATAAATTGCCGTATCTTTCCTCAATTACATCTTTACCTAAACGTTTGATTGAATCTTTGAAATCTAAATAAACAGCTAAACCAGTAGTTCCAACACCAAATCCTGCATCACATCTTTCTTTAGCAGCTCTTGAAGCCACATCACGAGGAACAAGATTCCCGAAAGCAGGATATCTTCTTTCTAAGAAATAATCGCGATCTTCATCTTTAAGGTCATTTGCATTCATTTGTTTATTTCTGATCTTTTCAGCATCCTCTTTTTTCTTAGGAACCCAGATACGACCATCATTACGCAAACTTTCACTCATAAGAGTAAGTTTTGATTGATAATCTCCATGAACTGGAATACATGTAGGATGTATCTGAACATAACAAGGATTAGCAAAAAAAGCACCTCTTTTATATATCTGCCAAGCTGCACTTACATTCGAATTCATAGCATTTGTAGAAAGGAAATATACATTTCCATACCCACCAGTAGCAACAACTACTGCATGTCCAAAATGTTTTTCTAATTCGCCTGTAACAAGATTTCTTGTAATTACTCCTCTTGCTTTTCCTTCAACTAATACAACATCCATCATTTCCTGACGGGTGTATAATTTTACATTACCTAGTTTTATTTGATGACTTAAAGCACCATAAGCACCTAATAACAATTGTTGTCCGGTTTGACCACGTGCATAGAATGTACGGGAAACCTGAGCACCACCAAACGAACGATTATCTAACAAACCACTATAATCTCTTGCAAAAGGCACACCCTGAGCAACACATTGGTCAATGATTGAATTACTAACTTCAGCTAAACGATGAACATTAGCTTCTCTTGCGCGATAATCTCCACCTTTAATAGTATCGTAAAATAAACGATATACACTATCACCATCATTTGGATAATTCTTAGCAGCATTTATACCGCCTTGAGCAG
>CAYRBL010000319.1:0-4578 GCA_964422385.1 uncultured Bacteroides sp. | reverse complement strand
GCCTTTTGAGTCGGATAAAGAGCCAAAATATCCTTTGCTTAATCCAGCCGTTAGTTCTGCAAAGCCTTCTAAAAAACCTATAAACAAAAAAGAGAAACCTATTGAGCGTAAATACACGGGCATTATAGGGTAGAGCATTTCACTTGCAATATCGTTGAAAAAGCTTACAAAAGAAATTAGTAATATGGTTCGTGTTATAATTTTTGAGGTACTCATTGCTTGTTGTTATAAGTCTACAAATTTACTTTATTATTTTGATTATTTTTATAGTTTTAATTTTATTGAGTAACAAAAGTATGTTAATAAAGTTGAGTGTTTTCTTTTTGCTTTTGTTAAAAAGGCTCTTAATTTGATTGCTTTTTTTATGATATTTGGTTTTTATTTTTTTAAAAATCTAAAATAATGACAAAATATACATAATACAGGTAAAAACACCACTTTTTTCAACTAGTTCTTAAAGAGTCCGATTCGAGCATATTTTTTCATAGGATGATATAATCGGCTCCGATTATACGATATTTTTTAATGGGATGGTATAATTGGTTCCGATTATATGATATGTTTTTTTGGGATGATAAAAAAGACTCCGATTGTATGATATTTTTTTATGGGATGATATAATCGACTCCGATTATACGATATTTTTTTGCAGGATGATATAATCGGAACTTTTCAGACATTTTTATTAAAAGTAGATTTTGAAGTTTTATAAATTTAAAAAACTAATTATGAATGCTTGTTTATTAAAGTTCCTATTTTAAAATGAATCACAATAAATTTACTTCTATAATAAAATTCTTTTAAAATAAATGATGTTAAAAATGTGGTACTATATATATATGGTATACTTTTAAAATATGTATAAAAATTAACATTCAAAATAAGGCTCTTATAATTTTGTGTTTTTTATAAAAAAAGCAAGAATAAAATATATTTTGAATAATATTTTTTAGGTCAATGAAGTATATCCCATTTTAACGGCATACTTAGTTAATTCAGGAATTGTAAAAAGTTCCAATTTATTCATGATGTTTTTCCTATGAGCCTCAATAGTTTTACTACTTAAGTTAAGTTTGTCGGCAATTATCTTGGTAGAAATTCCTTCAACAATCATTTGCAAAACCTCAATTTCTCTTTCAGTTAATTTGTTATCATTAGCCCATTTTATGTTTTCCAAATCGTTTTTAAGTTCAGGAATTTGAATATTATTAATTTCATTACTTAAATAATAGTTACGCTTCTTTACCATATAAATTGCACTAATTAATTCTTCAAAAGCACAGTCTTTCAACAGATATCCTTTAGCACCAGCTTTAAACATACCAATTACAAAATGCTTATCAGAATGCATCGAAAGTGCAATGATTTTTATTTTATCAGTAGCTTTCATAATTAGTTTTGTTGCTTCAATACCATTCATATCAGGCATACCTATATCAATAATTAATATTTCGGGAAGTAATTCAAGAGCTAATTCAACAGTTTGTTTACCATTTTCGGCTTCACCAATAATTTGCATATTACTATCCGATTCAAGCAAACTTCTAAGCCCAGTTCGTACTATTTTATGGTCATCAGCTATTAAAATGGTTATACTCATAATGTGTTTTCTAAATATTAGTATTGATATTTTTTTTATTAATTTAATTAATCCAAGGATGTGATTCCCTCCCTAATTGCATATTTTGTAAGTTCAGGAATAGTATAAATATTAAGTTTGTCCATAATATTTTTACGATGTGTCTCTATTGTTTTAGTACTTAAAAACAATTTCTGTGCAATAGTTTTTGTTGGAATACCTTCAGCAATTTGTTGCAAAATTTCTTTTTCTCGAGATGATAAAATAGTTGTTTGTTCCTTTTCATCTTTATTTATTAATTCAATTAGCTCGTTGATTACGATGCCAGAAATGTCTTTGCTAATAAATACTTTTTTATTATTAACAGTGTTAATAGCTTCAATAAGTTCTTCAAAAGCACAATCTTTAAGCAAATATCCTGATGCACCAGCTTTAAACATACCAATAATAAAATGTTTATCTGAATGCATCGAAAGGGCAATGATTTTTGTTTTATCAGTATTTTCGAGTATTTGTTTAGTGGCTTCAATTCCATTTAAAATTGGCATACCAATGTCCATTAATATTATATTTGGCTTAAGTTCGAGCGTAATTTTAACTGCATCTCTTCCATTTTCGGCCTCACCAATAACAGCTAAATTATGTTCTTTTTCAAGTACATTTTTAATGCCAGTTCTAACAATCTTATGGTCATCTGCAATTACAATATTTATTTTCATTTTTTTATTTGTTTCTTATGATATAGTTTGTGGTAACGTTAATGTAATTTTAGTTCCTTGCCCTAATGCTGTTTCAATTTTCATTTCTCCATACGAATAGTCAATTCTTTCTTTAATACTAAACAATCCAAATCCACTATCGGTCATATCTTTTAAATCAATTTTTTTATATTCAAAACCAATACCATTGTCCATAACTTCTGCAAAGCATCTATGATTATAACTCCATAAAGTAATAGTTATTGATGTGCAATTTGCATGTTTTACACA
Organism: uncultured Bacteroides sp.; assembly: GCA_964422385.1. Lineage (GTDB taxonomy): Bacteria > Bacteroidota > Bacteroidia > Bacteroidales > JACABE01 > JBAXLO01. The sequence continues at coordinate 2,010 of CAYRBL010000319.1, read as the reverse complement.
ATTTGTAATAAGTTCACATATTGAGCGATATAATAATATTCTAATATCGAGTTCTAAGTTATTGCCTTCGCTTTTATTAATAAGATGGGTTTTAATATCTGGATTGTTTTTTTCTATTTGAATTAACAACCAGCTTATTGCTTCAGGTAATCCTATTTCATATAAAATAGGAGGGCTTAATTCATACGTAATATTTCTTGACTTTTGAATAGCTTCATTTAAAAATTCTTTAGCATCTTCAATTGATTCTTTATTTTTATTTGAAATCCCTGTTTGATCAATGCTAGCTATTTTAATTTTAGCCATAGCCAAAGATTGAATAATATGATCGTGAAGGTTTACTGCAAAATTTCTTCGTTCTCTCTCTTCAGTTAATGTAAGTTCTGTAGTTAAGGATTTTAATTTATTTTGATAAATTTCAATTTTTTCTTCTGCAATTTTTCGATCAGTTATATTGTTAATAACACTTAACACATGTTCTTCCCCATTTAAAATAATAATTTCAGAAGAGATAAGGGCGAATACAATTTTATTGTTTTTGGTAAGAAAAGAAGCTTCTTTATTAATATATCTTCTGTTTATGGCAATATCTTCTGAAAGCTTTTTAAATTGAATTGGGTTTGAAAAAATATTAAGGTCGGTTATTTTTACACCAATAACTTCCTTACGACTATAACCAGTAATATGTTCAAAAGATTCGCTGATGTCAACAAAAGTTTTATCACTAAATTTAGAAATAGTGATAATTGCAGGACTATTTTGAAAAGCTTTTGAAAACATTTCTTCCGATTTCTTTAAAGCTTCCTGCATTTTAATAAGGTCAGTAATGTTTTGAACCACTATTAAAACATATTCAATATTACTAAGTGTAATAAAGCAAGCAGAGACTGATCCTGTAATAATGCTACTATCTTTTCTTCTAAATTTAGCTTGAAGATTTTTAAGAACACCATATTTCTTAATAGAGTCAATCATAAAATCTCTATCTTTTAAATCATCCCAAATATTTACATACTTTAAGCTTTTGCCAATAACTTCGTTTCTTTCATATCCAAAAATTTCGTTATGGCTAGAGTTTACATCAAGATAAACCCCATCATCAATAGAACTTATACTTATAGAGTCAGGACTTGTCATAAATGAAACTCTAAATCGTTCGTTACTTTCTATAATTGCCTTTTCATAATTTTTTCTTTCAATAATATCATGACCGTTGAAAACAAAGCCATCTACTCCTGGCACATCTGGCAAAAATGTAATATAACCTTCAATATATACCCAATCATTATTATTGTTTTTTATTCTAAAATCTTTTATATAGAAAGTTTTTTTCGGATTTTTAATTGAATTAATTATAATGTTTTTTATACGAATTTTATCTTCATCATAAATTTGTATCGTTGCTGAGTTGCCTAAAGTTGGTTTATTTAGAATTTCATCTGCAGTAAAACCAGTAAAATTAATAATAGAAGGGCTAATATAAGTAAACCTTCCCTTTTCGTCTGTAATAAAAGTAAAATCAGTTGTGTTTTCAGTTATAGCTCTAAATTTTGCTTCACTTCTCTTTATTGAATCTATTATTTTTTCTCTTTCTGTAATTTCATTTTCATTTCTCTTTAATTCTTTTTTTAAATATGTATATATATATATAAGGTATAAAATTAAAATACTTACTAAAATTAAAATTTCAAACCATGAATTTAGTTTGTCAATATTATTGTTGTTTTTGAGAATTAATTCATGTTTTATTGAGAAATTAAATAAAATTGTAGTAATGCTAAATAGGATGATATTCAACATACTTCCTTGCTTTTCAAATATAACTTTCGTTAATATTACAAATAAAAAGAATTCGAAAAGGAAAAATGTTAAATCAATATTTATAAAAATAAAGATTCCTGCTATAAATATACATTGTCCTAATAGATATATGCCTTTAGACTTTAGGATATGTGTTTTTTTATTAAAAAAGATTAATGGGATGCACAAAAAATACTCATATATGTTAAT
>CAYRBL010000318.1:0-4580 GCA_964422385.1 uncultured Bacteroides sp. | reverse complement strand
CTATCTTTCCTGGTTGAAATCATGAACATGATCCTTGACAAAGTAGAAGACTGTTTGAAAATGTATAAGTATATTGATGATAATGATTTTTTGTATGATAAGTTTTCTTATGTCGCTATAAATAATAATTTATAAAAACATAAGAATTTGAAAAAAATAAAAACAATGCAGTATTAATTCCAGGATTGTACGATATGGAATAAACCATGGATGTTGTATAAAAGTGTTTGTGATACTAAGGATTGTAAACCACAACTTACCTGCATATCTTTTCATGTATAATTGTTTTTTAAGCCCGAGTAATCGGGCTTTTTTTGTGTCCTTTTTTTTTGCCTGTTTATGTAGTTCCTTTGCAGAAAAATTAAACGATGCTAAACTTAATTAAAAAATGTAATTTCTTAAAAATGGCTACTATACTTACATTTCTAAGAAGAGCAAAAATTTACAAAAATTTAAGTGCATTTTCAAAAAGCGTGAAATTTATGTTGGGTGTGTTGATTGGTTTGACCCAAAGACTAAAGGATCGTTTTAAGAGAATGAAAAACAACTTAAACATTTTTATTCTGATGCAAAAAGGTGCATTGCCAAGCATTCGAAACGGACCCTAACTGATGCAAAGAATACTAAGAAGAAATGAATAAAATGTATAATTACAGTGGATTTTTTTAATTTTAATAAACAAAATAATATCATGACACAAAGACGATTAATAAAAAAGCTAATAGTAACATCAAATCTACAAGGTTTGTCTATTGGCCGTTTCATTTTAAAGACTAAAGGTATTTCAACAGCTATGGCTGCTAATGCCAGTATTGTAAACCCTATTTTGCCATTGCCTGCTACTGTTATCACTAAGATAGAGGCATTGGAAACCCTTCTCGACAACAGTGTTTCTATGCTTATTGCACAAAAAGAGAATACACAGTTGATAGATGCTCAAACAACTGAGATAATGGATATTATTACAAGCCAATGGGCACCAAAAGTACAAACAGTAGCTGCCGGTGATGTGCAATGGTTAAGTTGCTTGGTTTCTCGGTAAAAGGTGATAATAGTGCGAATATTGCCATGCTTATGGGTAGAGCTGAGGATAGTCATCCTATTATTAACAACATCGACACCAACACGCACCAGCAACATACTCTTGCCATAATCAATAGTGTAACTGGTTCGCATAAATTACCTGCCGATGCCAAACATACCAATGTGTATATGCAAGTGGGTGGTTTGACTCCTCCAACGGATACTAAAAAAATGGAATATGCAGGCATTGCTCAAAAGGGCAAGTTTGTAACAAATTTCGAGAGTACCGATATTGGTAAAACAGTATACTATGTAGCCGTTTATATCGATAAAATCACTTTAAAAGCATTAGAGTACAGTCCGATTATGACTGCAATGATTAACTAAGTGATTGATCATATATGTACTTACATAAACTCCTTTGGGTGAAAGCCGGTAGAATATAAGAATACGCTGGTTTTTGTTGCTTTTTTTAACCTTAGTGCTAATACACTAAGGTTTTTTTATTTTTAGGAAGTTCGTTTATTCAAAAATAATGACTACTTTTACACTCTCAAAAAATACTAAGAAATATATGTTTGAACAGACTTTTAAGAATATCGACGACCTACTTTACAAAGACTCCGGTGCCGACAGTGAACTGGATTATATCGGACAGACTTCGTGGATAATGTTTCTTCGCTATCTCGACGAATTAGAGCAAGATAAAGCAGATGAAGCTGCTTTGCATGGCAAACCTTACAATTACATATTAGACGAAGAATACCGTTGGCCTAATTGGGCTATGCCTAAAACTACCGATGGTAAACCTGATATTCATAAGGTAATGACAGGACCTGACCTTATTAAATTTGTTGACCTGAAATTGTTTCCTTATCTGGCAGGTTTCAAATTAAAAGCCGATAGTCCTCAGACGATTGAATATAAAATAGGCGAGATTTTTAGTGAGCTTAAAAACAAAATACAAAGCGGTTATAACTTACGTGAGATATTAGAAATGGCTGATGAATTGCCTTTTCGCAATTCAAACGATAAACATGAGCTGAGCCATTTGTACGAATCGAAGATTAAGAACATGGGTAATGCCGGACGCAATGGCGGACAGTATTATACTCCCCGACCTTTGATACGTGCTATTATTGAAGTGGTGAGTCCGCAGATTGGTGAAAAAGTATATGATGGTGCGGTAGGTAGTGCAGGTTTCTTGTGCGAAGCTTATGATTATATGTACCAACAGATGGAAAAAACTACCGAAAATCTGGAATGCATACAAAAGAAAACCTTTTACGGCAAAGAGAAAAAGAATCTGGCTTATATTATTGGTATTATGAATATGATATTGCACGGCATTGAGGCTCCTAATATTATACATACCAATACACTGAGCGAAAACATAAGGGATATACAGGAAAAAGACCGCTATAATGTAATACTTGCCAATCCTCCTTTTGGTGGTAAAGAAAGACCTGAAGTGCAACAAAACTTTGATATTAAAACGGGTGAAACTGCTTTTCTGTTCCTGCAACATTTTATTAAAAGTTTGAAAGCCGGAGGCAGAGCCGGAGTGGTTATTAAAAACACTTTTTTGAGCAATAGCGACAATGCTTCGGTATCGTTGCGAAAGTATCTGTTGGAAAGTTGCAATTTGCATACGGTGTTGGATATGCCCGGTGGTACGTTTTTGGGTGCAGGTGTAAAAACGGTAGTATTGTTTTTTACAAAAGGCGAACCAACCAAAAAGATATGGTATTACCAATTAGACCCGGGTAGGAATATGGGTAAAACAAACTCTCTGAACGACGAAGATTTAAAAGAATTTGTAACATTACAAAAAACGAAACCTGAAACTGAAAATAGTTGGAACTTAAATGCTGCAAATTTTGGCGAAGCCGAAGGCTTTGACCTTAGTGTTAAGAATCCCAATACACCTGAAGAAGCCCCCTTGCGAAGCCCTGTAAATATTTTAGCTGAAATGGAAACGTTGGATACCAAAACTACCGAAATTCTTTTAACTATTAAAGGATTGTTATGAGGAACTGGGAAATTAAGACATTAGGAGAGATTGCTAATATTAATTATGGCTATACAGAAAAAGCTTCTTTTGAGGAGATAGGACCAAAGTTTTTGAGAATAACAGATATTCAAGAATTAGGTGTCAATTGGGATACCGTTCCTTATTGTAATATTAACGAATCTGATTTAGAAAAATATAAATTAAAAAGTGGTGATATTGTATTTGCAAGAACTGGAGCAACTACAGGAAAAAGTTATTTAGTAATGAATCCCCCAAAGTCTGTTTTTGCTTCCTATTTGATTAAGGTAAATATTAATACAAAAGGACTTTTACCAGATTTTTTATATGCTTTTTTTCAAACGAAAACATATTGGGATAAAATAAATGAAGGAGTTTCAGGAAGTGCTCAAGGAGGTTTTAATGCAACTAAGCTTGCAGAATTAAGAATTCTTATTCCCCCACTACCCGAACAACAACAGATAGTACGAATATTAGATGAAGCATTTGCAGCCATAGATAAAGCCAAAGAAAACTTAAAACGCAACCTGCAAAATGCTAAAGAGCTTTTCCAAAGCGAACTTAATAGTATTTTTACCAATAAAGGAGAGGGTTGGGAAGAGAAGAAGTTAGGAGAAGTATTACAAAAAACAGAAACGATTAATCCTTTAAGTAAACCTAATGAAGATTTTATTTATATTGATGTTTCTTCTGTAAATAAAGAAACTCTTTTGATTGAAGAAATAAATTTAATTAAAGGTAAAGACGCTCCAAGTAGAGCAAGGAAACTAGTTAAAACTAATGATGTAATCTTTGCAACTGTTAGACCAACATTAAAAAGAATTGCTATAATAACAGATGATTATAACGAACAAATATGTAGTACTGGATATTTTGTTTTAAGAGCAAAAGAAAACATACAATATCAATTACTCTTTTATTATTTACAAACGTTCTATTTTCAGGAAAAGATGGAGAAGTTGCAAAAAGGTGCTAGCTATCCTGCCGTTACGGATGGGGAAGTTAGAAATCAACTTATTTCCTATCCTACTAATATTAAAGTCCAACAGCAAATCGTGCACCAACTGGATGCACTCTCCACAGAAACAAAGAAGCTGGAGCTTAAATATCAACAGAAGCTGGATAATCTGGAGGATTTAAAGAAAAGTATATTAGAGAAAGCGTTTAGGGGGGAATTGAAGAATTAATTACTAATTACGAATTACGAAAGAAGGAAGAAACAAAAGATTTAACATTTTTTAGTTGACAAATCGTAATATATTTAGTAATTTTGTCAACCAATAAATAATAAGCAAAATGGAAAGTATAGTAGGTTTAAGAATTAGAAATTCAAGAATACAAAAAGGGCTTTCGTTGCAGGAAGTAGCTGAGAAAGTAGGTGTAAGTAAACAAATGGTAAGCAAATACGAAAAAGGTATATCGATGCCTGGTAGCGATAAGCTTATTGTGTTTTCTAAATTGTTTGGTCAGAAAATTGATTACTTCTTTCGCGAACCTGAAATAGAAATTGGCAATATCAACTTTA
>CAYRBL010000317.1:0-4591 GCA_964422385.1 uncultured Bacteroides sp. | reverse complement strand
AGAGCATTTGCTAACACCAACAAAGGTTTCTTTGCAATATCTACCCACATCATCGAAATAGCCGACAACTTAAAAGATATTAACAGTATTTTCTACAATTGCTTTGAAGCAAAATTAGAAGAAGACATCCCACATTACACCTATAAAATAAAAGAAGGTGTAACCGACGAACGTATTGGAATGTACATACTTAAAAAAGAAAAAGTGATTGAGACGATAACAAACTGTATTTAAAAAAAGAGGTTCCCTAAGCATAGGAAACCTCTTCGATTATCTTTTTATGTAAACTAATTCTTAACTATTCAAACAAAAAATCTAATTATAAATTAAGATTCATTTTAATTCGAGAACTTAGTATATCAATCGCCACCTGATTTTTGCCTCCTTGTGGTACTATTATATCAGCATAACGCTTGGTAGGCTCTATAAACTGAAGGTGCATTGGCTTAACATAGTGCTCGTAATGCTCCAAAACCTGATGGAATGAACGCCCTCTTTCTTCGAGGTCGCGATAAATAATACGCATCAACCTATCGTCGCCATCAGCATCCACAAATACTTTTATATCCATTCGATCTCTCATTCGTGGGCTGCTTAAAATAAGAATACCTTCTACAATTATAACTTTTTTAGGTGTAATAGTTATTGTTTCTTTTGCTCTTGCACAAGTTAGATAAGAATAAATAGGCATCTCAATCGAATGCCCTTCTTTGAGCAATTCAAGATGTTTTATCAATAAATTAAACTCAATAGAAGAAGGATGGTCGAAATTAATCTCAGCCCTTTGTTCAGCAGATTTGTGCCCGTTGTCCTTATAATAGGAGTCCTGTGAGATGATAGAAACTGAATCTTTGGGCAGACTCTTCATAATCTTTTTAACAACTGTTGTTTTACCGGAGCCCGAACCTCCTGCTATGCCTATAATTAACATAATAAAATGTTATAATTAATAAATAAATTTAGGTTGGTAAAAGTATAAAATAAATTCTAATAAAAAAATAAAAGAGGCTGTCTTAAATTAAGACAGCCTCTTTTGTTTTTTAACTTTAGTTCACTTTAAGTACTCTAGGCACTTTAAGTACTTTTCTTTAGTAACCGAAAACGTCTTCTAAAGTAAGTGTTTTTACTTTACCATATTTTTCTAATACTTTAAAGTCGATTTCTTTTTTGTCGCCTAACACAACATAAGTATGCGATTTGTCTTTAATGTATTTTTCGGCAAAAGCTTTAACGTTAGCGAAGGTCATATTAGGTACTTTTTCGAAGATATCTTTACGAACATCATAATCATTACCCATTTTCTTAGCACTTTCGTAACGCATCAAAACATCAGCTTTGGTAATACGTTCGGTACGCATCTTCTGAATGATTCCGTTTTTAGCTAAGTTAAATGCTTTTTCCGACTCTGGCATATTGTTCAACAATACTGTTAGCGCAGCCAAAGCATCGTTTAATTTATCGTTTTGAGTTCCGATAAAAGAAATGCTAAAATAAGATCTATCTCTACGACCTGGACTTTGATACATCGACATAGCAGTATAAGCTAATGAACGAGCTTCTCTTAGTTCCTGGAAAACGATAGAATTCATACCACCACCAAAATATTCATTAAATAAATTAACATCAGGAGACATTGTTTTATCATAAAAACCACCTTTAGTCATCAATACCATTTGTGATTGTTTGGTGTCGAAATCGATGTAATAAATAATGTTTTTCTTGGTATCCTGTTCTGTAAATTTAGTTTCTTCTGGTACTGCTTTTAACTTAGCAGGTACATTGTGATTATAGTCAAGTAAACGAGTTAATTCTTGTTGAGAATGGTTACCATAATAAAGAATATGATGTACATAAGAATTTAATTCGTGAATTTTGTTAACTAAATCCTGAGGATTTAAAGAAGTAAGTTCACTTTCAGAAAGGATGTTAGTAGAAGGCGATTTAGGACCGTACATTCCATAAGCAACCATCGCGCGGAAGATATTCTGAGGATTTAACTTCGCATCTTTTCTTCTTTTTAGGATGTCTTTAATCATATTGTCGAACGCTTCTTTGTTAGGCTGACAATCGGCTAAAAGAGATTCGAAAAGTTTAAGAGCACTTTCCATATTATCACTCAAACCACTTAAGCTAACGTTAATTTGTTCAGCAGAGTTAGACACGTTGAACGAACAACCCAATTTATAGAATTCTTGTTTTAATTGTTCGGAAGTATATTTAGTAGTTCCTAAATATTTAAGATAACTGATAGCAACACTATATTTCTTATCATTGTTTGAACCCATATCGAAAACATAATAAAGATCGAAAGTTTTGTTTTCGATATTTTCTTTATAAGTTACAGGAATGTTAAGCTTGTTAGGGCCATTGCTCTTAATATTAAATTTCTGAATGTCTTTGTTAAAGTCGATAAACACAGGTTGGATATCCTGTACTTTATGAGCTTGTATCATTTTTAAGAACTCAGACTGATCGTCACGGTTAACCTGAATAGGAGTAATTTTAGGTTTAGTTACTTTTTTAATCGTAAGATCTTTTCCTTTTTTCTTATAAACGATAACATAGTTATCAGATAAGTTCTTTTTAGCAAAATCAACTATTTCTTGTTTGGTAATCTTCGATAGTTTCTCGATAGATTCTACTTCGTCTTTCCAAGTTGTTCCTAAGATAAATGAATTAACAAAAGTCATAGCTCTGTTATTGTTATCTTCGTTTTCTTTAACTCTTCTTAGTTTAAGATCGTTGATAATTGCACCCATTAACCATTCAGGGAACTCTCCTTTTTTCAATAATTCAATTTGCGAAAGTAATAATTCTTTCACTTCGTCCATAGTTTGTCCAGCTTTAGGTTTGCCGGTAAGTACTAATGCAGAATAATCTTTCATAATTTGAGGACTTGAACCTGCGCTTAACACTTTTTGTTTTTGGTTAAGATTTAAGTCAATCAAACCAGCATTACCATTGGTAAGAACCATATCTAACATCGTAATCATATCAGCATCTTTAGAACCTGCACCATCAAAACGGAAAGCTATGCTTATGTTTTCAGCATCTGGTCCCATACATTCTTTAACGATAGGTTTGGTGATTGGTTGTTCTTTAGTAAAAGTAAAAGCAGGAACTTCGCCTCTTTTCATAGAACCAAACTTTTCGTCAATAATCTTAATAGTAGCATCTGGGTCTAGATCTCCCGATAAACAGATAGCCATATTATTTGGCACATAATATTTAGCAAAGAATTCGCGAATATTCTTCATCGAAGGATTCTTAATATGATCCTGAGTTCCGATAGTAGTTTGTGTACCGTAAGGGTGGTTAGGATATAAACCTTCCAACATTGATGTGTAAACCTTACGACCATCATTAGCTAAAGTCATATTTTTTTCTTCATAAATAGTTTCCAATTCAGTATGGAACAAACGAAGAATAGGATTGCTAAATCTATCAGCCTGGATAGTTGCCCAATTTTCGATTTCATTAGCAGGGATGTCGTCAACATATACTGTTTCCTCTAAAGAAGTAAAAGCATTGGTACCTTCAGCACCAATTATTGACATTAATTTGTCATATTCGTTAGGGATAGCAAAACCTGAAGCTATGTAAGAGATGCTATCAATTACGCGATACATACTTTTGCGTGCAGCATCGTCTTTTATAGTACGATATACTTCAAATAAAGAATCGATCATTAAGATGTAAGGTTTTTCTTTGTTCCAATCTTTAGTACCGAAACGAGAAGTACCTTTAAACATCATATGTTCGAAATAATGAGCCAAACCAGTAGTTTCGGCAGGATCGTTTTTGCTACCAGCTCTTACAGCTACATAAGTTTGAATTCTTGGAGCATCTTTATAAACTGATAAGTATACTTTCAAACCATTGTCTAAAGTATAGATACGTGCTTTCAAAGGATCGCCCTGAACTGTTTCGTAAGTATATTGCTTTTGAGCATATACTTTGCTAAAAGAGCCAATAAATAGGGTAATACTAAGAAAGAGTATCCCTAAGAATTTAATGTTTTTTGTCATTGTTGTATCTGAATATTTAATTTATTATTTGTTTTCTGGTAATAAAACCACTCTTACGTAATGATCATTGAATGTAAAGATTTTTGCAGCCATTAGTTTTATATCTTCTAATGTAATTGCATTTAATCTGGCTTCGAAATTAAGAGCTTGATTGATGTCATCGCCTAAGAAATAAGATTGTTCGATTTTGCTTAACCAATAATTATTTTTCTTAAGATTAGTTTCTCTTTCTCTTTTTAAAGTTTCTTTCGCTTTGTCTAAATCTGCTTGAGTAGGTCCTTTCTTTTGGATATTCTTCATAATTTTGAATACAGCTTTTGTTAGCTTTTCAGTATTCTTAGGACCGCAACCAAACATAACCATTAAATCGTAATTAGACTTAGGATATTTCTCCATCGAAATTTGAGCTTGTGGTGAATAAACGCCACTCATTTCTTCGCGTATAACTTCAATAAGTTTTATGTCTAAAACTTCGTTAAGGATTCTTATGCTAAGATTGTTTTTATCTGTATACTCAATATCTCCTGACATTAAAATACCAACCATACTTTGAGGGTCTGTTC
>CAYRBL010000316.1:0-4615 GCA_964422385.1 uncultured Bacteroides sp. | reverse complement strand
ATTTTAATCTAATATAATCGTAACTTTGCATACTCAAATATAATCATTTTATGAATACACAAAAATTAAAAAGAGATGGAAAGATATGTAAATTTTATGCTATCCGAAGAATCGATAGCAATAGTAAAAAGCTTGTTGCGGAAACTTAAGTTCAAATTCAAACACGTAACAAAAGGAAAAATAGAATTCAGAGAAGCACTAAACGATGAACAAGAAGCTATTTTAAGTTGCGAATTATTAAAAAAAGGCTTTTCTTTAGTAGCTTTATCACGTAACATTATGGTAGATCAGATTTGCTTTTTAGTAAAAAATATGTTTGTTGAAGGCAACACAAAGCCAGATTTAAGTTATTCATTATACATTGCTAAACAGTTAAAAAGCACAGCCAGAATAGTTGGAAAAACATTTAATTTGGAAAAAAAACAAACCTTACAAAGGTATATAATCGATTTTAAAATAGATTTAGCAATCGTATTATTAAAAAACAAAGAAAATTTAATAAAAGGAATAGCTATGAGATTACATTATTGCGATGTCCCCCATTTTATAAAACAGTTTAAAAAAGAAACCGGACAAAATCCAGGACATTTCATTTATTAATATAGGTTCATAATATTCTATACAATATTATATATACACTACTTTTTTATTTGCTCTTAAAAATATATTTTAAAAAAAAGAGTTAATAATATTTAAGCATCTTAAATAAAAAAACCAATAGCAGTAAAATGAAAAAAAATATACTTATTTTGATATTAATAAGCTTAAGCTTCTATAATTTTAGCTTTGCGCAACAAACAGATACCCTTAAACTGTATTTTGATATTGATTTAAGCCAAATTACTACTGAAAATAAATCAAAAATTAATGCTTTACAGCAAAATTATTTTGATAAGAATATTTTAAAAATAAATATTAAAGGTTTTACCGATTATTTGGGCTCTGATGCTTACAATCAATCGCTATCTGTTAAAAGAGCCGTAAATGTTAAGAATTATTTAGTAGAAAAACATTTTGCTAACATACAGATAATAGCCGAAGGTAAAGGAAAACTGCCTCCTACTCTCCCAAATAATATGGAAGGCATAAAAGAGAATAGAAAAGTAGAAATTATCGTTTTTTATACCAAAAAAGAAACAGCTAAAAAGAAAGAAAATAATCCTATTCTTAATAAAGATAGTATTAAAACAACAATTATTTATAAAATAAATAAGATAGATACCTTAGTAACAGAAGAAATAAATATAAATTTACTGAAAGATACTAGTAAAACAGCCGAAATTGGTGAGCTAGCAGAAATGATAAATGAAACTGAAATAGGGAAGAATATTATTTTAAAGAATGTAAACTTCTATCCCGGCCGACATTTCCCAATGGCAGAAGCACGTCCTGCGTTAGAAGAACTTATAAAGGTAATGAAGGAAAACCCAAAACTCGAAATAGAAATACAAGGCCATATTTGTTGTGTAGCTTATGAGCACGATTGTCTGGATTTGGATACTCAAAAAAAGAATTTGTCGAAAGAAAGAGCCAAATATGTATATGGTTTTTTAATAAGAAATGGAATCAACAAAACGAGGCTCAAATACAATGGATATGGGGCTAAATTTAAGATTTTTAAAGAAGAAATAGACGAAGAAGAACGTATGCAAAACCGAAGAGTTGAAATAAAAATATTAAAGAAATAAGAAAAACATTCAAAACATAAAAAAACACATTATGAAAAAAATAAATCTTATAATAATAATAGTATTCCTACTAATATTGAATACTATAAAAGCCCAAAACACAGATACACTAAGGCTATATTACGAAATTAATAGCTATACACTTACAAGAAATCAACAAACACAAATTGATTCTTTTTTTAGCAAAACAAAACAATTAAAAATCACTAAAATTAGCATCAAAGGTTATACAGATTACTTGGGAAGCGATGCATATAACCTCATTTTATCAGGCAAAAGAGCCACTACAGTAGCAGATTACATCAAATCAAAATCCATCTCAACTAATGAGGCACAAAAGCAAGGAAAAGGCAAATTGCCACCATTCGTAGGCGAATCGAAAGAAGGGATACAAGCCAACAGAATGGTGGAAATAGTAGTAAATTATACCCAAAAACTAGCAGAAAAAAGCACTGAATTGAAGAAAATATCAAGTTTGAAAATAGGCGAACAAATGATCTTAAAAAATGTAAACTTTCACCCGGGAAGCCATCAACCTTTGAAAGAAGCTCAGCCCGCTTTAAGAGAATTATTGATAACTTTAAAAGAAAATCCGACAATGGAAATAGAGATACAAGGCCATATATGCTGCTCACCACCAGACCAAGATGGCTTTGACTACCAAACCGGGCAACAAAACTTATCTGTTGAACGTGCCAAATATGTTTACACCTATTTAACCCTTAATGGCATTGATAAAGAAAGATTAAGTTATGTAGGATTTGGTGGAAAAATACACTTAGTACAAAATGAAGTGACGGAAGAAGACAAAATACAAAACAGAAGAGTCGAAATAAAAATAATAAAGAAATAAACGCTGCTATTCGTCTTCAAATACCGAACCCAAAGGATTAACAAACTGTGTGGTATCAGTAAAAACAATGCGTTGAATTGTTGGTTTCACTACAATATCTTTCATTGTAAGTTTTTCTAAACGATAAGCCAACACATCATTTTTAATAAACTGCTTCATCTTTCCAGAATAAAGCGTATCCTGAAAATTTAGGTCGATTTGACCTATCTTTGTCTTGCTTAATGTAAAAAATCGCACTTCAGCCCGAAAAGATTTAATGTGCTTACCTGATACATTCTGCATAGAAAAATTGAGTTCGCCATCCTCAGGACTAAAACTCACCAATTTTATTGCAAGCATATTGTTAATCTTCCACGAACACTCGTCAGGAGTGCCCATACTAAGGTTCTTAGCAGAGTTGGCGGCATACACAAAAAGCTCGTGGTAGCTATATTTCTTCAACCAATAAATACTATCCACTAATATCTTTCGATCGATGTAATTTTTCAACAATTGAACATCTTCTTGCCTCAAAGCATTCCCATTTTCGATAATCGTTAAATCCTTATACAAGGTGTAAACATCAAACTTTTTGTCGTAAGTTTCGTTTATATCATCACAAGCAATGATGCTAAACATAATAAATAATAAACAAAAACTCATTAAAAGCCTGTAATACATAACTATAAAATTGTTAAAAGAATTTTGTAAAATTAAGCAAATAATCATTATAATTTTATACTTTTGTTGAGTTTTTTTAAATCATCTAAATAAATAATATGAACAAGATAATAACACCACGTACGCTTTTAGTTGTTGCAATAGTAGTTATAGCAGCATTTTCACGTATAATCATCCACATACCAAACATTACACCGGTATTTGCAATTGCATTGTTTGGAGGAGCTTATATAAATAAGAAATCTTTAGCTTTTTTAATTCCATTGGCAGCAATGTTGCTTAGTGATGCAATTATTGGATTCTATGATCAAATTTATATGATTTACATAAGTATAGCAATTACAGTAGCTATAGGTATGTATTTAAGAAAAAAGATGAATGCAGCTACAATTGTTGGCGCTTCGTTGGCATCTTCAATTGTATTCTTTATTTTATCCAACTTTGCAGTGTGGATCAGTGGCGTAGGTATCCTACAATACCCAATGACAATGGCAGGATTTATTAATTGCTACACTCAAGCTATTCCATTTTTTGGATACGAAGCTATTGGAACAGTTCTATATACAACAGTTATCTTTGGTGTTTTCAACTTAGTAGCAAGCAAATTTACATCTTTAGCAAAAATATAATACCTTTATATAATATATAGTATAAAAAGGCTGATACTTATCAGCCTTTTTTTATTAACATCAATTAGTTTGTAATTTTATTTTTAAGAAGTCGTATTTAGTATAAAATTCAATAATTTTGTAATCTAAAAAACAAGAATATAATGTTTAAAAAAATATTTAAGTTTCTAAAGAATAAATTTATCATCACCTCACTTGTATTTCTAGTGTGGATGACTGCAGTTGATAGGAATAGCTTTATAGTACAGTATAAATTGCATAGAGAATTAAACGATCTTCGATTAAAGAAAACCTATTATATCACCGAAATCGACAAAGATAAAAATGCTTTACACGATATTACTACCAATATAAAAACATTGGAACGCTTTGGCCGCGAAAAGTATCTGATGAAAAAAGACAACGAAGATATTTTTCTTATAATTGAAGATAAAAAAGAAAGAGAATAAACTAAGTAGTATTAAATTGCTATCCGGTAATAATATTTAAAGATTTAGGGATAATACTAAAAGTAAAAGGACCAGTACCTAACGATTCACCATCAGCTTCTAAATACACTGTATCATCTGTTGTTACAATTATACTCTTAGCCTGAAGGGCCTCAACCTTAGGATGCGCCAATAAACTACCATCATACAACTTTTTGAGACTTGTAAACAACTCTATTTTACTTATTTTTTTAATAATAGTAAGATCAAGCAAGCCATCATCAGCAATAGCATTAGGTAGTTGCATCATTCCTCCTCCATTATACTTACAAATTCCCACATTCATACTAAAAAGAT
>CAYRBL010000315.1:0-4621 GCA_964422385.1 uncultured Bacteroides sp. | reverse complement strand
TTTATCACACAGCTTGCCCGCGAGGAAGAATAAGCAGCAAAGAACCCGAAAGCACCATTATTAATATTGCCTTTAACATTAGCCGGAGGACCACTAAACAATGGTATTGATGGCGATACAGCATACAGCACACCTACCAGGAAGTTGTAATACTCTTTGGTAATACTTCTCATCTCAACAGTAACGATATCACCAGGAAATGCTTGTTCCCCAGGCTTCCTATCCCTTAAAGAACCTACAGGAAGACCATACATATAATTTCCATTAAACAATACATCGTCCGAAAAGCGTACTTCGTTGAGGGTGTCGGTCTGCAAAACACCATTCTTATATATCTCGAACATATAATAATCGGTAGTGGGAGGATCCTGTGCAAACAACATAATCTGATACGACATTCTTTTTGGATCCATACCTTTGTAAATAGCCTGAATAGAATCAACCTTGCTAACAGGATTAATTTTAGAACTTGCATTGTATTCCTCCATCACCCCATCGTTGTTGACATCTACATTTTTTATCGTAAGATTATAAGTCTTACCAACAACTCCATACACATTGGCTGCAGTTTGGTAAACACCAGGCATACTCAAATTTTCAGTTAAAGGGAAGGTAGAAGTACCATCGCTAATTGTGATTACAGCACCAGTAACAGCTAAAGGTTCGCTGCTGTCGAAATAGCTGGCAGTTTTAGAAAGCTTAACGATATGCGTAGTGGTATCAGTTGATATACTTGCGTCTACAATTAAGCGGGTATAAGTACTGTCGAGTTGGATGTCCATATTTTCGGTACAAGAAGTTACCAAAAAAGCGAAGACAATTATATATAGGAATGTGAGTTTTTTCATAGCTAATTAAAATTTAAAATTATAAGTTACTGCTGGGATAACACTGAACAAATATGTTTTCTGAGCATATGTAATGTTAGGATTGTTCTTATCCTTAACAAAGTTAATAGCCCAAGTGTTGTGCCTGTTATAAACATTATAAAGAGAAAACACCCATTCGTGCGTAAATCTTTTATTAGGTTTAACCTTAGCTTTGATTGTAAAAGAAAGGTCGAGCCTGTGATAATCAGGCATACGATATACATTTCTATCAGAGAAAATAGGTATGATTGTTCCTGCAAATACGGCTCTACCAGTAGGGAAAGTAACGGGAGCACCTGAGTAGTAAACCCAATTAGCTGAAAGAATATGCCTGTCGTTGAAATCGTAATTAGCCACTATTGATAAATTATGCGGTTTGTCATAATACGAAAGATAGGTTTTGCCATCATTAATATCGGGAAACGTACGATCGGTGCGAGAATAAGTATAGCTTATCCAACCATAAAATTGACCTAATGCCTTTTTGATATATACTTCCACACCATAAGATTTAGCGGTACCAAATCTTAATTCGCCTTCTAGTTTTTTATTTAAAAATAACTCAGCATTATCTTTAAAGTCTATCGAATTATCAAGTGTTTTATAATAACACTCAACAGAAGTTTCTATAACATTGTCGAGGAAATTCCTGAAATAACCTACAGCTATTTGATCTGCTTTTTGAGGTTTCACATTAGGGCTGGCAGGAAACCATATATCCAAAGGTGTACCTGAAGTAGAGTTTTGAGCAAGCTGCAAGTACTGATAAGTACGGGAGTAGCTCGCCTTAATAGAAGAAGATTCATTTAATTTATAATTCAAACCTACGCGTGGTTCCAAACCAGAATAGGTGTTAAATATTTTACCACTACTATACACAGTAGAGTCCGTAGATTCGAAACTGGAGTTGAAATGATAAACTGTTGCAGAACCAACATTCTGGAATATGGAGTATCTTAAACCATATTTAATACTTAATTTGTCATTAATCTTTTGGTCGTTGCCAATATAAATACCGTGTTCCAAAGCATAGTTCGAAGGCAATAGAAATTGTGTAAAGGTAGACTGCCCACCAATACCACTTACCGAACCAGGCTCAAATATATGATAAATACTACTTGCACCAAATTTAACAGTATTGTTTGGATTGACATAATAGGTAAAATCTGCTTTCAAACCGTAATCCTTCATAGCAGCATCCCAGGTAAACGAATTGGAAGTAGCACCGGGATTACCTAAATTATAGTTGTAGCGACTCTGTACAAAACTAAAGTTAGAGAAAATCTGATTTGAGATTATATGATTCCATCTCATCGTAAAGGTTTGATTGCCGTAAGTCATACCTGCATTCGGATTATTAAATACATCTCTACCCAAATAACCAGAAATAAATAGCCGATTGTTTTGATTAAACTGATGTGTTATCTTAGCATTAAAATCATAGAAATACAAATCATCATTCCTTACATTAACATCAGTTGAGAGCGGAAAAAATAAATCATAATAGGTCCTTCTTCCAGAGATTAGGTAGGTTGTTTTTTCGTTTCCAATAGGACCTTCTAAGGTAAGTCGGCTGGCTATGATTCCAATGCCTCCAGTAGCAGTAAATTTTTTGGAATTTCCATCGTTCATTCTAACATCCAAAACCGAGGCAAGCCTTCCGCCATAGTTCATTGGCATATCGCCTTTGTAAATAGTAACATCTTTTATGGCGTCGTTGTTGAAAATAGAAAAGAAACCTAAGAAATGTGATACACTATAGATAGTAGCTTCATCTAACAAAATCAGGTTTTGATCCGAAGCGCCACCTCTTACCGAAAAGCCTGAGGAACCCTCACTAGTGGCTTGTATACCCGGCAACAATTCTAAAGCTTTTATGATGTCTACTTCGCCCAAAAGTGCAGGTATTTGTTTTATGGTTTTCGAACTCATCTTAATTACGCTCATCTCGTCTCGAACAATATTCTCGTTTTTTTTCTCTGCATTAATCACAACTTCTCCTAGCATGTGTTGTTTGGTGGTAAGTTCGATGTTTAAATTTGTATTTGCTTGCAGATCTATTTTCTTTTCTAAACTTTCGTAGCCAAGAAAAGAATAAAGCAAGGAATAGCTCCCAGCTGGCAGACTTAAAGAATAAAATCCATATACATTGGTGGCAATACCTGTTTTTATTTCTTTAATATAAACAGTGGCTCCAATCAAAGCCTCGCCCGTTTTCGAATCGTTTATTTTTCCACTTATCGTGAAATGCTTTACTGTTTCAGGGTTTGTAGCAGCAGCAATTCCTGGATTTATCTTAAAGAGAAAAGCTATTATAAGTACTAAAAGAAGTTTTCTTTGCATAAAAATATTAATAAAATTGCATTATAAAGAGGATAAATTGAGTCTTCAATTGCTACCTTTTTACAATTATTCAATGGATAACGATGAATAAGCAAATATAGTGTATAAAGGCTGTTAGAATTTAATTTTAAATAAATATGCAATGGTTCAATAAGATTGATTAACTTTGCAGCTTAGTTTTTTTGAATGAAGTTAATATTAGATTTCGGGAATACATTACAAAAAGTAGCTGTCTTTGATGGCAACGAAATGCTGTTGTTACAAAAGCATAAAGTGATTACTTGCACTGAGCTGATGGCGATAGCAAATATGTTTCCTATTAAAAAAGCTATATTATCTTCAGTTATCAACTATGATAAAAGTATAAAAGATTATTTGAATTCGGCTTTTACATTTATTGAATTAGATGAAAAAACAAATGTTCCTATTGTAAATAATTATTTAAATAAAGATACTTTAGGAAAGGATAGATTAGCTGCAATAGTTGCTGCACAGCATATTTATAGAGGACAAAATACTTTAGTTGTAAATGCAGGAACTTGTATTACGTTTGATTTTATAAATGATAAAAAAGAATATTTGGGAGGAGCAATCTCACCGGGTGTTGAAATGAAATTTAAAGCTTTAAACAATTTTACGGATAAGCTGCCGTTAATAGAAGGGAAAAATAATGTAGAACTGAAAGGTAACACCACCGAAGGCTCTATTTTATCAGGTGTAATTAATGGTTCTTACTTTGAAATTAAAGCTACGATAGAAGAATATAGAAACAAATATAATGATTTAAAAGTTATTTTAAGTGGAGGCGATCGCATTTACTTTGAGAAAAGATTTGATGAAAGCGTCTCTACTATCGAAAATATTGTTACAATTGGTTTGAATTTAATACTGGATTTTAATGCTAAATAGTAAAACAAGACTTATCTTAACCGTTATTTTTATAGTAATGGTAACATTTAACAACGCAAACTCACAAACAAGGATTAGTTCTCCTTATTCAATGTTTGGATTAGGGGAATTGCAGGACTACAACAATCCACATAATACTGCCTTGGGTGGTTTGGGTATAAGTTTGCGTTCGCCATACTCGGTCAACGTATTGAATCCTGCTTCGTATACAGCTTTCGATTCTTTGTCTTTTGTTTTCGAAGGTGGCGTAGTTAGTAATAATACTACTTTAAGTACCAATTCAACGAGTCAGAAATCAAATTATACCTCTTTATCTTATATTACTTTTGGTTTCCCTATTACCAAATGGTGGAAATCTAGTTTTGGTTTGTTGCCTTATAGTAGTGTAGGTTATAAGATTTCGGATAAGGAATCAGTAGCTAATATCGGTAATGTTATTTATCGTTATGAAGGTAGTGGAGGTATCAATCAGTTTTATTTTGGTAATGCTTTTAAATTAG
>CAYRBL010000314.1:0-4629 GCA_964422385.1 uncultured Bacteroides sp. | reverse complement strand
TTAGTGAAAATTACAGATTTTAGAAAAAATAGCAAACAGGAATATTCAATTAATATTGAAAAAGAAAGTAGTTCTATGAATTTATTTGGTAATGCTACAGCCAAAAAGAATTTAAATAAATCATATTTAGAGGCAAATATTGATCTTCTAAATTTTATTTCTGAAAAGCTTAATATTATTCAATAGAAATTATTCAATTATTTTTATTATTTAGTTTAGTACTAAAAAACCAAATACATAGAAAAAATATTAGTTATAACCATAAAATATGAAAGAAATAAAATTACGATTTATTAATTTCTTACTTGATACTATATTTTATTTTATAGTATTATTAGTATTCTTATCCTTTTTTAATAATAGTATAGAAAAGAAGGATGTTAAATGGGTCTCCATTATATTATATTTTCTATATTATTTTTTTTTAGAGCTTATATTTGGACAAACTATTGGTAAATTAATTACCAAAACAAAAGTAATATCTTTAAATGAGAATAAGAATTATTACTTTCTCCAGATTTTTGTTAGAACTCTTATGAGATATATTATTTTAGATTGGATCTCTTATCTCTTTTCTCAAAGAATTCTACATGACTGGATTTCTAAAACGACTATAACTAAATTATAGTAATATATTATCCAATTATTAACAAAATTTTCACAAAATGAAAAAAGTTTTATTAAATGTAGTAGGTGTGCTTTTGATAGCAGCTACTTTATCAAGTTGTGCTACCGTATTTGGCGGTAAAGTGTCAGCATGTCAAAAAACTAAACCAGCAGCTGGACAACCTTCAAGGGATGTTAGAGTAGGAGCTTTAGTTGCTGACATTTTATTATTTTGGCCAGGTGTAATTGTAGATTTTGCTACAGGTGCAATCTACAAACCATGTGGTAAATAATAATACAATTAATAACACTAAGACACTTAGGGCACATAGAAACACAAAGAAATTAACCTTAGTGAAACTTAGTGCTCTTAGTGCCTTCGTGTTTTAATAAATGAAATCATATCACCTCTTCGAGGTTTGAATAGTTAGTTGTATGCTGTTTTCTACAATCATTGCACTCCTTCGGAGTTGTTCTTTAATATTTAAACTCGAGTATAGGGTATAAATAAAAGAAAACACTAAGACACTTTAGGCACATAGAAACACAAAGAAATTAACCTTAGTGAAACTTAGTGCTCTTAGTGCCTTCGTGTTTTAATAAATGAAATCATATCACCTCTTCGAGGTTTGAATAGTTAGTTGTATGCTGTTTTCTACAATCATTGCACTCCTTCGGAGTTGTTCTTTTTTAAAAAATATTCTTTTATTCCAAAATAAGTAACTCACCTGAATAAAAACATTAAAAGATAAAAGAAAAATCATAGAGTTAAGGTAGCTTTTATAATAAAATAATTATTTATAATATGCTTATGTTGTGTGTGTTTTGTTGAATAAAATTGTTTTTAAAAAATATTTAATAAATATTTTCATAATGTTATAATAAATGTTAAAATATACGTTACTTTTGTTGAGAAAATATTTAGTAAAATAAATAATTTCGTTTAAAAAAATGCATTAGAAATCAAGGGACAAAAACAAAAAACAAATGAAAAACAAAACAATTATTGCCAGCTCTATTGTTGGGGTTCTTTTATTATCAACTCTGATAATTTTTGCTATTAATGGAAGAAAACATCACCTTAAAAAAGTAAATCCTGCTTTTAAGGAGTATGTTCAGGCTTTTACATCGGGTGTGGTGTCTACTCATACCACGATTAAAGTTAGATTGAATAAAGATTTGGCCGATTCGGCACTTTTTAATGCAGCTATTGAGAAGAAATTATTTGATTTTGATCCCAAC
This sequence comes from uncultured Bacteroides sp., assembly GCA_964422385.1. GTDB lineage: Bacteria > Bacteroidota > Bacteroidia > Bacteroidales > JACABE01 > JBAXLO01. The sequence continues at coordinate 2,781 of CAYRBL010000314.1, read as the reverse complement.
ATAAAAGGGAAAGCATACTGGAGTGATAGTCGTACTATCGAATTTAAACCCGACAAACCGCTTCCTCCAAGAGAGTTTTATAATGTAAAGTTTTATTTGTCGAAAGTAATGAAAGTTCCGGATTCGTTAGCCATAATGGAATTTCAGTTTCAGACAATGCAACAGGATTTCGAGCTAAAAGTAGATAATCATAAAGCATATAATAAAGACGATAGAAGTAAAGAGAAACTTTATGGTAGTATTTTGACTGCCGATGTGGCTGATGAAAAGGAAATAGAAATGATTTTATCAGCAGAACAAGAGGGCACAAAGCTACATATCACCTGGACACATGATACAAAGAATAGAGTGCATTATTTTTTGGTAGATTCGGTGATACGTAAGAATTCGACTTCGTATGTGGAATTATATTATGATGGGAAGGCAATTGATGTAAATAAAAAGAGTAAAAAACAAGTCGAAATACCTTCGTTAAATACTTTCAAGTTGATGGAGGTAAGATTGGTTAACGATAATGAACAATATATTGCAGCATTCTTTTCGGATCCATTGCTGGAGAGTCAGAATTTGGAAGGATTGATACGTTATGCCCGTTCGATGGATCTTCGGTACACGATAGAGGACAACGAACTAAAGATATATCCAAATAATAAAAAGACAGGAAATTCTTCTTTAGAAATAGATGCAGCAATAAAGAATATAGCTGGACAAACTTTAGGGAAACCTGTTTCGGAGTCAATAGAAGTAGAAGCCGTTAAGCCTAATGTGAGGTTTTTGGGAAATGGAGTTATTATGCCAACTTCAAACGGAATGCTTCTTCCATTTGAAGCTGTAAATCTAAAGGCAGTGGATGTAAAAGTGGTGAAGATTTATGAAAATAATATTCTTCAATTTTTACAAGTTAATGATTTGGCTGGCTCAAACGAACTTACAAGAGTAGGACGAACCGTGCTTAAGAAAACTGTTTCGCTTACAAAAGTAGCTGATTATAATAGATGGAACAGGTATTCGCTAGATTTAGCTGATTTGATTAAAACAGAACCAGGAGCTATTTATCAAGTTAAACTTAGTTTTAAAAAGGCTTATTCAACATATAATTGCAGTGATTCGACTGATGTAAGCGATGCCGAAAGCGAGCTAACAACTTGGAATGATGCCGATGAAAAGGATGAGGATGGCTGGACTTATGAAAACAATTATTATGACGATTACTACGACGAGGAAGGATATTATGATTATAACTGGAGCGAAAGGGATGATCCTTGCAGCCGTACGTATTATAATAATAAACACGTAACAAGAAATGTGCTGGCATCAGATCTTGGAATAATAGCTAAGGCTGGTTCAGTTGGTAATTATTATGTGTATGTTACGGATATTGTAAGTACCAAACCACAGGCAGGAGTTTCGTTGGAGTTTTATGATTATCAGCAGCAATTGATAACAACTACTGCCACAAATGAGGATGGTATGATAGAAGTAAAATTAAAGAGACATCCGTTTGTAGTGGTAGCAAAAAAGGATAAACAAAGAGGATATTTGAAGTTGGTTGATGGTTCGTCGCTATCGTTAAGTATGTTTGATGTGAGTGGTGATAAGGTTCAGAGAGGGATTAAAGGGTTTATATATGGAGAAAGGGGAGTGTGGCGACCAGGGGATTCGCTGTACTTAACTTTTATTTTAGAAGATAAAGAAAAGGTATTACCCGAAAATCATCCTGTAACTTTTGATTTGTATAATCCAAATGGACAAGTTGTTAAAAGGATGGTAAAGACTACATCTATCAACGGGTTCTATGACTTTAGGACTGCTACTGACAGGACTGCTCCTACAGGTGGATGGAAAGCTAAGGTGAAAGTTGGAGGTGTAGAGTTTGAAAAGAATATTAAAATAGAAACAATTAAGCCAAACCGTTTGAAAATTAATATTGGTTTTGGTAAAGAATATATTGTAAAAGATGAAGGTCAGAAAGGGAATTTGCAGGTTAACTGGTTGACCGGAGCTATTGCCAAGAATCTTAAAGCAACAGTAAACCTTACACTAATGAAGTCGGTTACTGAGTTTAAAAAGTATCCTTCTTATATATTCGATAATCCTACAACGGGTTTCAGTTCGGAGGTTTTAAACATCTTTACAGGTAAGATAGATGAAAATGGGAAAGCTACAATTATACCTAATATTAATATAACGCATTCGGCACCTGGTATCCTTAAAGCAAACTTCGAGACTACAGTATACGAAAATGGTGGCGATTTCAGTGTCGACCGTTTTACGATTCCTTATTATCCTTTCAAAACTTATGTAGGGATTGCTATTCCTGAAAGCGATAAGAACGACAGGATGCTTTATACTGATAAAACATATAATATAAGTCTGGTAAATCTTGACTATAATGGAAACCTTGTTCCTGGGAATACTTTGAAAGTATTAGTTTATAAACTAAGATGGAATTGGTGGTGGGATAACTCTGAATCAAGTTCTCAGGCTGATTTTATTTCTTCTTCCTATAGTCAGCTTGTGGATTCGGCAACGATAACTACTAGTGGAGGGAAAGGTATTTATAAGTTTGGTGCAACACACGATAACTGGGGACGTTTCTTTATAAAAGTTACAGATGAAAAGTCGGGGCATTCGGCTGGAAAAGTGGTATATGTTGATTGGTATGGTTACTATAGAAATCCAAATGGAGACAAGTCGGCAGCGGCTATGCTTACCTTTACTGCTGATAAAGAGAAATACAATGTAGGAGAGACTGCTAAGATAAGTGTGCCTTCGTCGGAG
>CAYRBL010000313.1:0-4649 GCA_964422385.1 uncultured Bacteroides sp. | reverse complement strand
TTCCGATCTGTAGTTCTTCTACCTTCGCTGTTAGGTATTACTACAGGTTCGTTGCCTTCCATTACTGATACACATGAATTGGTAGTTCCTAAATCTATTCCAATTATTTTTCCCATTTTTTTTATTATTATATATTTAAAATATTATTATTCGATACTTTTTTTTGTACACATTGCACTTGTCAATTCTTATGCCACAACATGATTTTGTCATGTTTTAGGTAATATTGTCATGTTTTAAGAAAAAAATGGGCAGTTTTTGTCAGGAAACCTGACAAAATGTCAGGAAATATGTCAGGAAGTATTTCTTTTAATTTTAAATAAAAATAGTTTTAAGGATACCTTATATAATATGGAATAAATATTCTTTATTTTTATAGATATTGGTTCAAACCATTCAAACAAAAAATATTATTTTTGTCTTTTTTATCTTTAAGAAGTCTGTAATTAAATTGAACACCATCTTCGGCATACGATCTTTTGTGATAAATATGATATACTATGGCTTTATATTTTAAAGATTTTAGGCGCAAACCATTTTGTAATAATCTCCATTCGATATCCACATCTTCGCCCACACCTGCTTTTTGATAATCTTCATCAAAACCGTTTACATCTATTAAATGTTTTTTCAAAATACCCCAATTGCAACCGCATAGTGCTTTTTTCTTAATCACAAAACCAAAAGGGACATAAATTGCCTCTTCGATATGTTTAGATTTTGTTAAAATAAGATTTAATAAAGAAAGAATTTTAAAGTCGACAGTTGCCATAAGTTTGTTCGAAATGCTTTCGCTCAACATCACTCTTCTGCCAAATAAAATAAGTCCTTCTTTAGCATTTTTGATGTATTCTTTAATAAAATGTTTGTGAGGAATACAGTCGCCGTCAATAAAAACGATGAATTCATTATTTGCTTTAGCAATAGACCTATTCAACATTTGATTTTTACGAAAACCATTGTCTTCTTTTTGGTTTAAATGAATGATATTATATGGCAGTGTTTTTATTTTTTCATTAATAAATAACTTCGAATTTTCATCATTATCGTCTTCTGCTATAATAACTTCAAAATTTGTATTACTTTGATATCTTAAGGCTTCAAGAATGAGATTTAGATTGGCTGTGTTTTTATAATATGCTATTATTAGCGATACTTTTACAGAAGATATCATAGATTTTTATTAATATAAATATAAATTAATTTGCTGCAAAGATACAAAAAAAAAGCTGCCTGAGTTAACAGACAGCTTGAATTTAATCAATTTTAAACCATTAAAGGTTAAGGATAAAGTATTGTAAAATTTGCTGAACGTCCGAACTAACGCCTGTTTGTGGCTCGTTGTGGAAAGTAGTAAATAATATATTTCCACCTTGTGTGCAAGTAGATGGACCATAATGTTGAAGAACTGCTAATGGTCCGTAGTTTGTAAGGGTATTGTCGTCCAAAAGTATTGTAAATTGTGGGCCGAGCTGCTGTATAACTTCCCAACCACCAAGGTCGTAATTAATTCTCATTTTGGTTTTTCCCAACAATGTTTGTATCGCTGGCGAAATAATATCAACACTATCGATATAACCCGCTAGTCCAATTTTCATTGTGCAAAGTAGTGAATCAGTAATAAAACCTCCAATCTTAGGATTGCAACTATTGGTTTGCTTTGGTGAAATAATCGAAGCCCCTCCTTTTGGTCTGAAAAAATCGCCTTTTAAATTACCATCGCCTGTTAAGTATTCAACAGCATAATCTGATGCATAAATACTTCCGCAGTTATTTACATAGCTTTGTAGGTTCGAATATTTCAAACTATCCAACATTCCACTTTTTCCACAGTTTAAAAATAGGGCTTGATAGTTAGATAAAATCGACATACTATCTAAAGTCGAAACCTGTATTTCGGTTGCTGTATACCCTAACGAGTCAATGATTATCGTCTCAATTCTGTCAAAAAATCCCTTTATATATGCAAGTGCACCAATTTGATTAAGGGTGGTTTGCGACAATGTTAATTGCAATGTGTAGTTTTCGGTAACCCCAACATTTAACATTGTCCTAAATAAATGGCCATTGCCCGATTGAATTACTAATTTGTGAACTCCCACAGGAGCTTCGAGTAGAAAATACCCGTTTTTATCGGTTAAAGTGGTTATATTTGGATGGTCTAACAAGAAAACTCTTACTGCTCCCAATTTTACAAGTCCGTTTTTAGAGTAAACTGTGCCTGCAATTCTTCCTTTTTTTGTTGAAGTATCATCTTTTTTACAGGACGTTACGTTAACTAAAGCAATTATAAACGTTAATAAAAATAAACTAAAAAATATTTTTTTCATAAGCATAATTATTTTTAATATCTACAAGACAAAATTTAAAGCAAAATAGTTGTATGAAGTGTATTTTTTTTATATTATTTTAATATAAATGGATTATGAAAAAAAACTATCTTATCTTTGCACCTTATTTTAAAGAAATTTTAATACTAATTGTATAACTAAAATGAAAATACTGGTACTTTGCCACGGAAATATTTGTCGTTCGCCTATTGCCGAAGGACTTTTGATAGCTAAATTTAAGCAAAAAAACATAAATTGTGAGGTAGATTCTGCCGGTTTCGAATCTTTTCATCTCAACGATACTCCAGATCGTAGGTCGATTAAAATTATGAAGGAACACGGTTTGGATATTTCCAATTATAGGGCTCGACTTTTTAGTAGAAAAGATTTTGATGAGTTTGATAAAATATATGTGATGGATGATAATAATTATGAGAATGCACTTTCGTTTGCTCGTTCGGATGAAGATAAAGAAAAGGTGGATTATATTATGAATTGCGTTTATAAAGGCAAGGATGTCAATGTGCCAGACCCATATTATGGAGGCGATGACGGATTTAGGAATGTATATAATATGTTGGATATTGCCTGCGATAAAATTGTTGAATCTTTTTATAAATAACATATGCTAAAACCTGATGTAATTACGATAAACGAAGCTGCTGAGCGGATTAAGCCTTATATTAATCGCACCCCTGTGTTAACATCACATTTAATTAACGAAATGTTTAATGCCGATATTTATTTTAAATGCGAGAACATTCAAAAGGCGGGTGTTTTCAAGTCGCGAGGTGCTGTTAATGCAGTTTTTTCTTTAAATAAAGAGGAATTAAAAAAGGGTGTCGCTACCCATTCCTCGGGAAATCATGCTGCGGCTTTGGCTCGTGCTGCTGCTTTGCGAGGCATTAAGGCTTACATTGTTATGCCCGAAGATTCGTCGAAAGTAAAGGTGGATGCGGTTAGGGCTTATGGTGGTATTATCACCTTTTGCGAGCCTACATTGGAGGCCAGGGAGACTACTTTGCAAACAGTTGTTGCGCAAACCGATGCAATTGAAATACATCCTTATGATAATTATAAAATTATTAGTGGTCAGGCTACTGCAGCCAAAGAATTGATAGAAGATGTCAATTATCTCGATATAATTATGGCCCCAGTTGGTGGTGGTGGTCTATTGAGTGGCACTGCATTGTCAGCTCATTATTTTTCGCCCAATGTTAAAGTTATAGCTGCTGAACCTGAGCAAGCTGCTGATGCTTTTCAGTCTTTTTATCAGCACAAATTTGTTCCCTCAATTAATCCAAATACCATTGCTGATGGCTTGCGAACTTCCTTGGGCACGCTTACGTATCCTATTATACAGGAGCATGTTCATCAAATAGTTACTGTTAGTGAAACTTCGATTGTTGAGGCAATGCGGTTGGTGTGGGAACGAATGAAAATTATTATCGAAACATCTTCGGCAGTTACTATTGCTGCTTTTTTGGAGCATAAATTTGAGTTTCGCAATCAAAAAATTGGAATAATTCTTTCGGGTGGAAATGTTGATTTGGATGCGCTTCCATGGATCAATACTATTTAATATTTATATTTAATTAAAATGAATTTAAAACTAAAAGGAAACCTTTATTTGATACCTGCAACGATAGGCGAAGGACCTGTTGAAAAGGTAATACCTTCGTATAATCAGGATGTCATAAATAAAATTGATGTATATATTGTAGAAGAAATTCGCACGGCTCGTAGGTTTTTAAAAAAGGCAGGACTTGTAAAACCCATCGACGATCTTACTTTTTTTGTGCTCAATGAGCATTCAAAAGACCACGAAATAACATCCTATTTGGACGCTATCAAGCAGGGCAAGCACGTTGGCTTGTTGTCCGAGGCAGGTGTGCCTTGCATAGCCGATCCTGGTGCTGCTATTGTTAAAATTGCACAAAGTAATAATATTACAGTCATACCATTAGTTGGCCCTTCTTCTATTTTTATGGCCCTTATGGCCTCGGGTTTTAATGGGCAGCAATTTGCTTTTTTGGGCTATTTACCTGTCGACAAAAAGCTGAGAGTTGAAAGAATTAAAGAAGTCGAAAAAAATATCTATCAACGCAACGAAACACAGATTTTTATTGAAACGCCCTATCGTAATCTGCAAATGTTGGAGAGCATTATAAATGCTTGCCGAAACGAAACTATGTTGTGTATTGCCACTGATGTATCGATGGATACTGAGTTTATTAAAACAAAGTCCATCTCACAATGGAAGAAAAACATTCCTGAAATTAATAAAAGAGCAACAGTTTTTTTGCTTTATAAATAAGT
>CAYRBL010000312.1:0-4655 GCA_964422385.1 uncultured Bacteroides sp. | reverse complement strand
AACACCACATAAAAGTTGTGCCTAATCTTAAAAGTCGATATTTATTTATAAGAAAAATGATTTTGTATTGAATATTTAGTACTTTTGTGACTTAAATACTATAAAAAATAAGTAAAATGAAAATTTATTTTATAATAACAGGTGTAGCCGTTTTAATTTTGATGATTTGCCAAGCTATTATAACAAGTTTAAATAAAAAAGTTACTAAAATTCTTCTTAAATATGATCAAAAATACATACCAGGTTTTAAAAATGAAATAAGATTTAAAAAAGCATTCAAAGTATATAATAGTAGTAATGATATATCAATTGAAGAAAAAAAGTTATTGAAAAAACTTTTGATCATGAAAATTATCGGTATAACATTATCTTATGTATATTTCATATATTTTCTTTTCTTTTTTATTTTAAACGTGATTTTTCATAAAAATATATTTTAAAACTCTTAATAAGAAACATAATAAAATGACAACATATAATCCTCCAATAAGCGAAAGAGATACCGAAGAATTAATAGCTATTGCAAAGAAACTATTGTACAAACTTACGAAGAAATAAGATTGCTGTATTAACTATATATATTTAAGAAATAAGATTCGCTTAGCTCCTCTCCTTTTAGGAGAGGCGGGGGTGAGGTTAAATAAAAGCCTTCAACATAAGTATGCTGAAGGCTTCGTTGTTTAAGTTGAGAAAGAATGCAGGAAAATAAAGCTGTTTAATTATTCAAACAACCATTATCAATCCAACACACAATTTTATTCTTTTCGTCAGTCGACATAGATGCATTTTTAGGCATTGAGCCATCAACTATCCTTCCTCTTATTGAAGAAGAGTTTGATTTCATTTGAGAATAAGAAGAAAATTGAGCATGACAGCTCGAGCAATAAGATTGAATCAATGGCTGCACATCCGTTTTGTAAGATTTAGCAGCGCCACTACAGCTTGGAGTGTAAGCAGTACTGTCTTTTTTACATTCTATAAAAAAGAAAAGACTTATGATTGCTATTGCTAAAAGTATTCGTTTCATGGTGTATTTTTATTTATTTAATAAGATAACGATATATTTTATGCTATGTTATTAGAAAAAGATTAGACATTCTTATAAAATGTTAAATATAAAAATATCTCTTTTTATTAAAATAATATTAAAAGTTAAAGTGCTGTATTCCTTAATCTAATTTTAAAAAAAAGCTTTATATTAAATTAAATTAAAAAATATTTTTTAAAACGCTTGTTTGGATTACTTAAACTTGTAACTTTGCAGAAAAATTTATCAATTCTAATACACATTTAAATAACTATATTCAAATAAAGAAAAGTAATAATGAAAAAAAATGTAATCATTATCGGAGCTGCAGGTAGAGATTTTCACAATTTCAATACCTATTATAGAGGCAACACTCTATACAATGTAGTAGCTTTTACAGCTGCTCAAATTCCAGATATCGACGGAAGAAAATATCCAAAAGAATTAGCAGGAGAAGAATTATATCCTGAAGGAATTCCTATTCTAGCTGAAGAAGAATTACCACGCTTAATTAAAGATTTAAAAGTTGACGATTGCGTATTTTCATACAGCGATGTTCCTTACCCAAGAGTAATGAACGTTAGTTCTATAGTAAATGCAGCTGGTGCTAACTTTATTTTATTAGGACCAAAGGATACTATGATAAAAAGTACCAAACCAGTTATTGCAGTAGGTGCTGTAAGAACAGGTTGTGGAAAAAGTCAGACATCAAGAAGAATCATCGAATTGTTAATGTCTCATGGTTTAAAAGTTGTTGCAGCTCGTCATCCTATGCCTTATGGTGATTTGAATGCACAGAAAGTTCAACGTTTTGCTACTATCGAAGATTTAGCTAAACATAAATGTACTATCGAAGAAATGGAAGAATACGAACCACATGTAGTTCGCGGAAACGTGATATATGCAGGTGTAGATTATGAAGCAATCCTTAGAGCAGCTGAAAACGATCCTGATGGATGCGACGTTGTGTTATGGGATGGTGGAAATAATGACTTCCCATTCTTCAAACCAGATTTAACTATTACTGTTGTTGACCCACACAGACCAGGTCATGAAGTAAATTATTATCCAGGCGAAACAACAGCTCGTTTAGCTGACGTTATCGTTATAAATAAAATGGACAGCGCTGCTCCAGAAGCTATACAAATAGTTAGAGATAACATCGAAAAGATTAATCCTAATGCTATCGTTGTTGATGGTGCTTCTCCTTTAACAGTTCACAATCCTGAACTAATAAGAGGTAAGAGAGTATTAGTTGTTGAGGATGGTCCAACTTTAACTCACGGTGAAATGAAACTAGGTGCAGGTACAGTTGCTGCTAAGAAATTTGGAGCAAAAGAACTTGTTGATCCTCGTCCTTTCGTTGTTGGTAAAATTGCTGAAACATTCAGAATTTATCCTAACATCGGTACTTTAATGCCAGCTATGGGTTACGGTGCTGAACAAGTTAAGGATTTGGAAACATCTATTAACAATACCGATTGTGATGCAGTAGTTATTGCAACACCTATCGATTTGAACAGAATTATTAAAATCAACAAGCCAACTGTAAAAGTTGACTATGAATTACAGGAAATCGGCAGTCCTAACTTAGCTGACGTTGTTTTTGATTTTGTGGTTAAACATGATCTCAAAAAAGGCGGCTGCGGTTGCGGATGTCATTAATATTTTAAAAAAGGCGGCTTTTTAGTCGCCTTTTTTTTTGCTCAGTTGTTAAATATATATTATAAATTTGTAAAGAATTTAATCAAATTAAAAATGAAGAACAGAAGTCTAGTTTCAATCAACGATTATTCTAAGGAAGAATACATCAAAATCCTTGACCTTGCAGAAGAATTCGAAAAACAACCTAAACAAAAAATCCTTGACGGTTATGTAATCGCTACCCTTTTCTTCGAACCCTCTACCCGTACTCGTTTAAGTTTCGAAAGTGCAGCTAACCAACTTGGCGGTAAAGTTATCGGCTTTTCTGATGCATCTAGTTCAAGTGTAAAGAAGGGTGAATCTTTAAAAGACACCATTAAAACAGTAGCTAATTATTCAGATCTTATTGTGATGCGTCATCCTTTGGAAGGTAGTGCACGTTTTGCAAGCGAAGTTTCTAATGTTCCTGTGATAAATGCAGGCGATGGTGCTAATCAGCATCCTACCCAATGTTTGCTGGACCTTTATTCTATAAGAAAAACCCAAGGCAAACTTGATAATTTACATATTGCATTTGTTGGCGACTTGAAATATGGCCGAACTGTTCATTCAAATGTAATCGCTCTGACTAATTTTAATTGTACTTTCCATTTCGTTTCTCCACAGGAATTGAAATTGCCAAGTGCTGTTAAAAGACATATTAAAGATAAGAATTTAACCTATCATCAGTATACTGATTTATCTGAAATCATTCCTTTCGTTGATATTCTTTATATGACAAGAATTCAAAAGGAACGTTTTTCGGATCCTATGGATTACGAAAAAGTAAAGAATTCTTACATTCTTACTAAAGAATTATTGGCAGGTTGTAAAGACAATCTTAAAGTATTGCATCCACTTCCACGCGTAAATGAAATTACAGAAGACGTTGACGACATGAAGGAAGCTTACTATTTTCAGCAGGCTAAAAACGGTGTTTATGTTCGTCAGGCATTAATGGCTTCAATTCTCGGTGTAAAATAATCCATCTATTTATCAGAAAATATTTATTACAAAATGGAAAATAAAGATTCAAGAAAAGAACTAATAGTATCAGCTTTAGAAAACGGTACTGTTATCGATCATATCCCTTCTAAAAGCGTGTTTCAGGTTATTCGAATTTTAGGTTTGGAGAAATACAACGATCAGGTTTTGTTTGCTACCAATCTGGATAGTAAAAGACATGGTAAAAAAGGTGTGATCAAAATTAAAAATAAGTACTTTAAAATTGATGAGATCAACAAAATTGCTTTGGTAGCTCCTTCGGCAACGCTTATCGTTATTAAAGATTTTAATATTATTGAGAAAAAACAAGTAGAGGTGCCTGATACTGTTGAAAATATTGTAAAATGTTTCAACCCAAATTGTGTAACCAACAACGAGGCTATTCCAACTAAGTTTACAATGATTGACAAAGATGAGTTAAAGCTTCTATGTCATTATTGCGAAAAGACAACTGCTAAGGACAACATTAAGTTCGCTTAGAACTTTGTCTATTTAAACTAAAAAACGTCCTGAATTAAAGTTCATACTTTAATTCAGGACGTTTTCTTTTTGTAAAATTCTTACGTCTATTAGTTATTTATCAAACCAAAACTTCCAATAGACATCGAATTGAAGACTCCTAACGATTTGGAGAAGTTTATCAGGTTTCTGATGATGTGTTTTCCTGGTATAAGTTCTTCTTCGTTCATGTTATTTACTTTTATTTTATTATTTGTGTTATCATTTTTTAAGGAGTCCGAAAAATCAAAAGTGTAGCTTTTTTTCATAGGCTTATATTAATTAAATTTGAATTAATACAAGGATAACGCAACAATATTTTTGATATTGTATAAAGGCATTATTATTTTGTTAAGAAAAGTATTGATATTTGTCAAAGCCTGTTATAGCATCAACAAGAGCTGAGTATTGCTCTCATCCTGACCGCCTCTCCATTTAAGGA
>CAYRBL010000311.1:0-4692 GCA_964422385.1 uncultured Bacteroides sp. | reverse complement strand
TACACGGCTCTGAACACTCTTTCCCTACACGACGCTCTTCCGATCTAGATATTTAATTTCAGATTTATCGTTCCACGTTATTGATATACAACCTACCGTTTCTTACAAAATCAATAAAATGATAAGCGTAGGTGTTGGATTTAATTATTTAACAGGATCTGTTGAATTAAATAAAATGCTTCCTGTTTCAAGTGGAACTACTGAAGGTAAGGCCAACTTAACTGGCAATACTACTAATTATGGTTATACAGCAGGTATTATGATAAAACCTTCTGAAAAATTAAATATTGGTATAATGTACAGATCAAGAGTTGAAATGAAAATGAGTGGCGGTGATGCTACCTTTACTGTTCCAACTTCACTTGCATCAAAATTCCCTAATACAACTTTTGATGCAATGCTTCCAATACCATCTAATTTAAATGTTGGTATTTCTCATAAATGTACTGATAAATTAACAATGGGTTTAGATGTAAATTATGTTTTCTGGAGTACTTACGATTCTTTAACGTTTGACTTTGCTCAAAACACATCTACTTTAACAGATTCTCATAATCCAAGATTATATCATAATACTGTTGCTATAAGATTAGGTGGACAATATAAAGTAAGTGAGAAATTAATTGTTAGAGCAGGTACTTATTTTGATTGGTCTCCTATTTCAGACGATTGTTTCAACCCTGAAACACCAAGTTTAAATCAATTAGGATTAACCTTAGGAGTTACCTATAAAATAACTGACAAATTCAGTGCTGATGCTTCTTTAATCTATTTATATGGATTCGAAAAAGACGCTTCATATCCTGCTGCAAACTTTAGTGGTACATATAAATCAACTGTAAATGTACCTGGTATTGGATTATCATATAATTTCTAATCAAAAAACTTTATTTCAATGAAAAGATTTTTAACATTTATCATAATAGCAGTTGTATTTGCTGCTTGTAAGCCAGATATTACTCAGTTTTCAGCTTCAAAAGGTGATGCTGATTTTACAAGATATGTTTCTTTAGGAAATTCAATTACCGCTGGATATACTAATGGAGCTTTATACAAATCAGGTCAAATGTATTCGTATCCAAGTATACTTGCTAAACAATTTCAACTTGTAGGTGGCGGTGCTTTTGTACAGCCGGTTGTTAATAGTGAATTTGGTATACAAGATGGTAATCCTTATGGTCATTATGTATTAGGTATGACTCCAGATTGCACAACAGGTTCTACATCATTAGGTCCAATGCCTACTATGGGAGCAAAAGAATCTTTAACTCCTATAGGTTATCACGTAAACAACTTAGGTGTTCCAGGTGCTAAATCATATCACTTACTTGCTCCTGGTTATGGTAGTCTTGCTGGTTTAGCTAATGGTACAGCTAATCCTTATTACGTTAGATTTGCTAGCAGCACTACATCTAAAGTTCTTGATGAAGTTGCTTACATAAATCCTACTTTTTTCACATTGTGGATTGGTAACAACGATGTATTACAATATGCTTTAAATGGTGGTTCTGCTGATAGTATTACTGCTACAGCTTTATTCCAACAAGCATTAACAGCTACTGTTGCTACTCTTAAAGCCAATGGCGCTAAAGGTGCAGTAGCTAATCTACCTGACGTTACAAGTATTCCTTATTTTACAACTATTCCTTATAATGGTTTAGCTTTATCTAGTCAAGCACAGGTTTCAGGTTTGAATGCTGCTTATGGTCCTCTTGGAATTTCATTTCATTTAGGTCAAAATGCTTTTATTATTCAAGATGTATCTGCTCCTGGTCAAATGAGACAAATTAAAGCAGGTGAATTATTATTGTTATCTACTCCTAGAGATTCTATTTGCGCAGGTTGGGGAAGTCTGAAACCTATTCCAGCAAAATATGTTCTTGACTTGACAGAAATTAATAAGATAAAAGCTGCTACAGTAGCTTATAATTCAATATTAGCTACTTTAGCTTCTACTAATAATCTAGCTTATGTAGATTTTAATAGTTATTTTAATAGTTTTAAAACTGGTCTTTATATTGATGGAAATTTATATTCTAATATTTTTGTAACTGGTGGCATTTTCTCTTTAGATGGTATTCATCCTACTGCTAAAGGAAATGCAATTATTGCAAATTATTTCCTAAAAGCAATTAATGCAAAATATAATGCACAGATTCCTTATGCTAATTTAAATGATTACCCAAGTATTTCATTTCCTAACTAAGGTTTTATAATATTATAAAAAAGCCTGTCAAATCATTTGACAGGCTTTTTTTTTGAACTATATTTTAAAATATTAAAACATTTTACATTTCTATTCATTTAATGCATTCTTAATATTGATAAATTAAGTATCTTTGCTCCCTTAATTTTATAAATAATTATAATATGAAAAAAATATTCTATTTAGCATTTATAAGTCTGATTTTAATCAGTAACACTAATTATGCTCAAGAAACAGAAAAGAAAGTTACATTAGAAGATATCTGGCAAAAAGGAACTTTTCGACCAGCTTATATTTATGAAATTCGTTCGATGAAGGACGGAGAACATTATTGTGTTTCAGAAAATGGTAAGATTAATGAATATAGTTATAAAGAAGCTAAACTCGAAAAAACTATTCTGGATGCTTCTCAGATAAAACTTCCAAATAGTGATAAATTTCTTAACATCGAGGACTATCAGTTCAGCAAAGATGAATCAAAGATATTAATTTCTATGAATACCGAACAAATATATCGTCATTCATCAAAATGCGATTATTTTATCTGGGATATAAAAGCCGAAAAACTTACTGCTTTATCTATGGGTGGCAAACAACGTTTAGCCGATTTCTCGCCCGATGGTACTAAAGTAGCTTTTATTAGAGACAATAATCTTTTTATAAAAGACCTTGTTAAAGACAAAGAGATTCAAATGACTACCGATGGCTTGAATAATAATATCATTTATGGTACTACAGATTGGGTTTATGAAGAAGAGTTTAGTTTTACAAGAGCTTTCTTTTGGTCGAATGATGGTGCTAAAATAGCTTATTATCGTTTCGACGAAAGTAAAGTTAAGGAATATACAATGACAATGTATGGCGATTTGTATCCAGAACAATATAAATATAAATATCCAAAAGCTGGTGAAGATAATTCAATAGTATCAATATTTACCTATGATGTTGCGGCTAATAAATCAACTAAAATGGATATTGGTACCGAATCCAATCAATATATTCCAAGAATATACTGGACTGCCGAAAATAATACTTTGGCAATATTAAGAATGAATCGCTTGCAAAACAAGTTAGAGATATTATTGAACGATGCTACAACTGGAACTTCAAAAGTTATTTATACCGAAGAAAACAAATATTATATAGAGATTACTGATGATATTAATTTTATTAAAAAAGGTTTTGTTTTAACAAGCGAAAAGGATGGTTACAATCATATTTATTATTATGATATGAAAGGCAAACTTATCAAACAAATCACTTCAGGCAAATGGGATGTTGTGGATATTAAGGGTGTGGATGAAGTTAATGGTATTATTTATTTCCGTTCGGCCGAATCGGCTCCTATCAATAAAGAATTGTATTGTGTAAAACTTGATGGTTCAAAAAAGACTAAACTCAACAAAACTGATGGTACTAATGATGCTCAATTTAGCAGTACTTTCAAATATTATATCAATACCTTTTCGAGTGCCAACGTCCCTCCTATTTACACTATAAATCTTTCGGATGGTAAAGAAACAAATGTACTTGACAACAACGAAAAACTTAAGAATAAATTTAAATTATATGGATTTTCAAACAAAGAATTTGCTTCGATGCACGTTGCTGATGGTGTTGATTTGAATTATTGGATTATCAAACCTAAAGATTTTAATCCTGCTAAAAAATATCCTGTTTTGATGTATGTATATGGAGGTCCAGGGCATAATACAGTTACCAACTCTTACGATCGTTCCGATTATTTATGGTATCAAATGTTGGCACAAAAAGGATATATTATTGTTTCTGTCGACAACCGTGGAACTGCTTTTAGAGGCGAAGAATTTAAGAAATGTACGTATAAAGAACTTGGTAAACTAGAAACTGAAGACTATATAAATGCAGCTAAATGGTTGGGTTCTCAATCGTATATCGACAAAGATAGAATAGGTATTTTTGGTTGGAGTTATGGTGGTTTTATGTCCACATTATGTATGACTAAAGGTGCTGATTATTTCAAAACAGGTATAGCTGTAGCACCTGTAACCAACTGGCGTTATTATGATAATATATACACAGAGCGTTTCATGCGTACTCCTAAGGAAAATCCTTTAGGCTATGACGATAATTCACCAATTAATCATGTAAAGAAATTAAAAGGAAAGTTCCTTTTGGTTCACGGTACAGGCGATGATAATGTGCATGTACAGAACTCTATGGATTTGATCAATGCTCTAGTAAATG
The DNA here is from genome assembly GCA_964422385.1 of uncultured Bacteroides sp. GTDB lineage: Bacteria > Bacteroidota > Bacteroidia > Bacteroidales > JACABE01 > JBAXLO01. The sequence continues at coordinate 260 of CAYRBL010000311.1, read as the reverse complement.
CTAACAAACAATTCGAGATGCAATATTATACTAATAAAAACCATAGTATTTACGGAGGCTTTACCCGTTTGCATCTATACAAAAGGATGACAGATTTTCTACTACTAAACTTATAATAGAAGTTTGTATAAATAAAAAAAGGCTACTCTCGGGTAGCCTTTTTTTTTTTTTCGTATGGTAGAATTATTACTTTATATATTTTTTCACCAAGTCTATAAAAATGCCCTGTTGATCTATAAATACATTATGTGAAGACCCTC
>CAYRBL010000310.1:0-4704 GCA_964422385.1 uncultured Bacteroides sp. | reverse complement strand
GTATGAGGGTAGTAATAACTATTGAAATCAACATCATAAATTGCCATTACGGCTTTGTTTGCAGTAGTATTTCCAAAAATATAAATATGAGAATCATCCTTGGTATCCATACCATTAACCAAAATTGAAGTAACATTACTTGTCTTCAAACTTCCTGTATAATAATATATCGAGAGCTTATAATCCACGTTGGTCGTGTTCCGCTCCTCTGCTATTAAATAATCTTTATGACGATATGTTTTCATAGGAATATATCCTGTAGTAGTATTGGCAGTCATATTGATACCACCTTGCCGATTGTAGCCAACTATTCTATTATATAAAGAAACATAAAGTATATCATTATAAAAATACACATTATTAAAGCTCGGAAAAGGTGGATTGTTTTCGGGCGTCAGATGCCATTGCAGGCTATTATCTGTAAGGTCGTAGGTGTTCATCGCGCCATATATATTTCCACTTACATATAGTTGCTGGTACGAATTGTTTAGAGCCGACGAAAAATAATCGCCATTATAGGTAAGCATCAGGTTGGTATGTAAACTATCATCAACACCATATACATTATAAGTAGTAGTATTTACATTTGCGATGGCCACAATCTTCTTAAACTTTAAGGGCACGGCATCTATATTTATTGCCCTGTACAAGTTGCGGCTATTTACACCATCCGATGCAGTTACCAGCACATAGTACAAGCCTGTTGCTAAATGTATATCGTTGATAGGGAATGCAGTATTAAAGCTAAAATCTTTTGAATTGGGTTCAAATATATCTTGAGATAGCACCGGAATTAAATTCGAATTAACAATCCTTACATTTACACTTTTCACCACATTATCATCCTTCACATTTCCCGCAATCACAATAGTATCATAAACATTATAATAAGTAAACTCCAAAGGCGCATCAATATTTATTAATGGCGGAAGCGTATCCACGTCCTTTTTGCACGAAAAAAGAAATGCCGTTAAAGCCACTGCAAGTATTGATAAAAGGTGTTGAAATTTCATTTTACAAAATTAAACTAAATTATCGTTATAATTACAATATTTATGAGTACTTTTATCAACTTTAATAAAACAATAATATGTTAGATAATGTAAGTATGTCGAAAATATTGTTTCTTGACATAGAAACCGTCCCTATGCACGATTCGTACGCCGAAATGGAAGACAATATTAAGAAACTGTGGGATAAAAAGGCGGAGGGGATGATACGCAACGACAGAACGTTGGATGAAAACGTAACTCCCGAAATGATTTATCGTCGTGCAGGGATCTTTGCCGAGTTTGGTAAAATAATTTGTATTTCAACAGGCGTGTTCAGGGAAGGAAAGTTTAGGATTAAGTCCTTTTTTGGAGATGATGAGTACACCATTTTAATGGAGTTTGCCAATCTGTTGAACCATCATTTCAACACGCCTTTGCATACTTTGTGTGCGCACAATGGCAAAGAGTTCGATTATCCGTTTATAGCAAGGCGAATGCTTATAAATGGTATAAAATTGCCGGCGATACTTGATATTGCAGGCATGAAGCCATGGGAGGTTAAGCATCTGGACACAATGGAGCTATGGAAGTTTGGCGATTACAAAAATTACACGTCTCTGGCCTTGCTTGCTGCGGTTTTCAACATCCCTACCCCTAAGGACGACATCGATGGCAGCCAGGTTTACAAGGTTTATTGGGAGGAAAAAGATTTGCCGCGTATCGTTATCTATTGTCAGAAAGATACGTTGACGGTAGCTCAAATATTTTTAAAATATAGAGGCGATAAGCTCTTAAAAGAGGAAGATATTGTAATAGTTTAACCAAACAGTATGCATCAGTAATAGACCTAAAATACCATTGCACGCTATTGTTTTTATAATTTTTATGATAAGAATATTATTTAGTATGATTTGTTTTTTGGTATGAATAAGAATTATTTGTTTTATTATTATAATGAAAATATTTAATAATAAAACAAAAGCTTTGGTAAGAATTAAGACAAGTATACAGCTACAAATAAACCCTTTGGAAGCATATTTAACAATGAATAACAGCCGATGTTTTGGTTGAGAGCAATGTTACGCGTGGCTTTTACCTAAACCAAACGGATTAGGTACTATTGACGCGTTACTTTTGACTAAACCAAACAGATGAGGTACTATTGAAGTGTGGCTTTTGACTAAACCAAACGGATGAGGTACTATTGACGCGTGGCTTTTGACTAAACCAAATGGATTAGGTACTATTGACGCGTGGCTTTTGACTAAACCAAACGGATGAGATACTATTGACGCGTGGCTTTTGACTAAACCAAACGGATGAGGTACTATTGGCGCGTGGCTTTTGACTAAATCAAACGGATGAGCTAGTATTGGCGTCTAGTTCCACACAAAAGAGAATTTTGCTATATCTAGTCAGCTATTTACACTAAATAAAGCAAAAATTTCTCTTATTATTTTTACAAGAGATAACACTACATAATTTAGTTTTATCAAAATTATTTTAAGAAATAAGAGCAAAGAATGAAATTAAAGTAGTAAGTTTGCGTTTGAATTAAATAAAACAAAAATAAAAATGAATATCGTTATAAAGAGAATACTAATAGTATTTTCAATATTAGTTGGAGTTGGAGTTGTTGCATATATTGCTTTTGTTCTTATAATAGCTAATGCATTTGGTGTCTTCGATAAAGATTATTCAGTAACTGAACTTAAAGAGAATTTTAATAAAAAACAAACTGAGATCTATGAACTTAAAAAATACTTTAATGAAATAGTTCCAAAAAATAGATATGTTGAAATTGAATTTAAAAATGATAATACTCTTGGTAGATTTGAAATAAGAGCATTAGACAGTATATTTAGAGACCCTAATCTTCCTATGATATCAACAAACAATGCAGTTGGTAAACCTAAAGTTCCAATGTTCTTAGAATGGAATTTAAAAATAAATACACATTTTATTGATAGCATTGTTAAACCATTAGGTTGGACGATAGAAACCTTTAGAACATTAAAAGATAAATTAGATAAAGCTAATTGTATTGGGATAGGAAGTGGAGAGCCTGCAACAATAGAGTTTAAAAGAAGTGGAATGGGTATGTATTCATTTATTGTTTTTGATAAAGCAATACCTGATAGTTTGAAGAAAAATTATAATGATAGTTGTTATTTTATCTTAGCAACGGATAAATTAGTTTTAGAATATGGAGGAGGTGCAATTGGACCTCAATGTTTTTATAATTTAGAATAAATAAAAGAGGCTATTGGAATAATTACGAATTGCGAATTGCGAACTACACTATAATTATTCAATCCATAAAATAAAAAAGAGGCTGCCAACCAAATGACAACCTCTCTTTCTTTTTATAACTTAAGGCACTTTAAGTACTTTAGGCACTTAAGGCACTCTTCTTACCCCAGCAATCCTCCATTCTGATAAATCTTCAACTGTGCATCATAAAACTTATTAAGCATAGCTGATTTATTATTCTTTAGATTGGTGATGCTTCCTGTAATGAAGTTTACACGAATTGTATCACCATCAGTAAGGTCGATAGATTCCATCAAACCTTCAGGATAAGTTAAGATAGGCATAGCAGCATTGATAGCATTGCGTTCGTAGATAGCACCGTAAGACTCGGCTATAATGCATTGAACTCCCAAAGACGTGAAGCAATCAACAGCCTGCTGACGCGAACTTCCTGCACCAAAATTCTTAGTAGTAACAATGATGTCGCCATCTTTTGCCTTCTTAGCAAAGTCTTCGTAACCTTTAAGATTATCAAACGCATATTGCCCCATTTCCTTAATATCGGTAATAGTTAAATAACGGTTATGATAGATCATATCGGTATCAATATCATCTTTCTTAATGTACCAAACTCTGCCTTCGATCTCTGTCTTTTTTTCTGCTTTAGCAGCATCAACTTTAGTTTGAGCCGCCGAAGCATTCGTACCCTTCTTAGTGAAAAGAGCAGGAGTTGTGGCTAGATCATCGGCAGTGGTAATGTAACCGGAAATGGCCGACGCAGCAACAGTAGCAGGGGAAGCAAGATATACAAAACCCTTCCCTTGCTTGCCTTCGAAGTTGCGATTGCCAGTGCTAATAGTAACTTCGCCCGGTCCATTCTGACCAACTTGTCCGGCAGCACAACCGGCACATCCGGCATTTGAAACCATCGCACCTGCATCCTTAAATATCTTTATCAAACCTTCGTTCAAAGCCTGATTCCAGATAACATCAGTTGAAGGAACCACTTTTAAAACAACGCCCGGAGCCACTTTATTTCCTTTTAAAATGCTTGCCGCAATGCGTAAGTCCTCCATACGACCATTGGTGCAACTGCCTATAAACGCAGAGTCAATCTTAGTTCCTTTAACGTTGGTAATAGCAGTATCATCATGCGGATGACCCGGATTAGCAACCATAGGCACGAAGGTAGAAATGTCAATATCAAAAGTCTTAACGTAAGTAGCATCAGCATCAGCAGTAATAGTTGACACATCAATATGTCTGCCTGTTTTAGCTTCCAGTTCTTTTAAAATAGCTTCAGTTGGAGTAAACATAAGGATAATAGCACCCATTTCGGTAGCCATAGAAGCAACGGTAATACGTTGGTCAATTGTAAGCTTATCGATAGCTTCGCCACATAACTCAACAGAATATCCCAGCAACTTATTAGCTCCAAAGATAGAAAGCAAATTAAGAA
>CAYRBL010000309.1:0-4718 GCA_964422385.1 uncultured Bacteroides sp. | reverse complement strand
CTTCTTTTCACACCTAAGAATTGGCTTAAAGCATTTTTAATTTCAGCTTCACTTACTCCTGTATGTAATGCAACACTAATTGCAACTACTGCATTTTCTACATTATGCAAACCAGGATAACTTAACTTTATATTTTTAAGTATTCTTTTCGGAGAATTAAAATCAAAAGTATAGCACCCATTTTCAATACTAATATTGGAAGCATAATAATCAGACTCGATATTGTTTAGCGAATACGTATAAGTAGTTATATTTTTATTTCTAATATTAATATCAATACCTTTCTTAATAATTAAAATACCATTATCTTTTATTTGGCTTATATAATCTTCAAATGATTTCTTTAATTCGTTTTTATCTCCATAAATATCCAGATGATCAGCATCAATAGAACTAATAGTCGCTATTAGTGGATACAATTGTAGAAAAGATCTATCGAATTCATCAGCTTCAATTACTACATAATTACTCTTTTTTGACAAAAGAAGATTGCTGTTAAAATTCTTGGAAACCCCACCTAGGAACGCACTGCAATCAACTTTAGAATTCTTCAATATTGTTGCAATCATTGTAGAGATAGTAGTCTTACCGTGTGTTCCTGCAACACCAATTCCATCAGATGAATTTGTAATTAAACCTAATATCTCCGAACGTTTTTTCATAACAACATTATTGTTTTGAAAATACGTAAACTCTTGATGTTCCTTAGGAATAGCTGGTGTATAAATTACCAAATCAATATTGGAAGGAATACTATTTACATCTTCATCAAAATGTATAAGCATACCTTCACCAATAAGTTCTGAAGTTAATTGGCTCGGAGTTTTATCATATCCATAAATCTTAACACCTTTTGTGTTAAAATATCTGGCAAGTGCGCTCATCCCAATACCGCCTATACCTAGAAAATATATTTTATGAATATTATTTAGTTCCATTATTTACTAAATTTAAAATAACATCTACAATCTGATCAGCAGCATTCTTATGCGCTAATAAAACAATATTTTCAGACAATTCCTTTTGCTTTGATTCATTATTAATAAGCATATCTAATACATTACCTAATGAATCTCTAGCTTCAATATCCTTGACAATTATTGCTGCATTCTTAGCTGTTAAAGCAGTTGCATTTTTTGTCTGATGATCTTCTGCTACATTTGGCGAAGGGATTAAAATTACTGGTTTACCAACAATACACAATTCTGAAATTGCTATAGCACCCGCTCTCGATATTATAATATCAGCAGCTTTATATGCATAATCCATTCGGCTAATAAACTCATAAATTTTAATTACTGAATCCTGATTATTGTCGAAAGAATCTTTTATAAAACTATAATAATTCTTCCCTGTTTGCCAAATAAGTTGAATATTATTATCAGTAAAATATGAAAGTATTTTATGTAAACTTTCATTAATAGTTCTAGCACCTAAACTACCTCCAACTACTAAAATTGTTTTTTTATCAGGACTTAATTTAAAATAATTAAATGCCTCTTCCTTTGAAAAAGATAAATCAACAATGTCTTGTCTAACCGGATTACCTGTTAATATTACCTTCTCTTTTGGAAAAAACTTTTCCATACCTTTATAAGCAACACAAATTTTATCCACTTTCGCAGCAAGTATTTTATTGGTAATACCCGGAAATGAATTTTGTTCTTGAATTACTGTTTTAATCCCTTTACTTGTAGCTGCTCTTAACATAGGACCACTTGCATAACCACCTACACCAATCACAACAGATGGTTTCATTATGTTTAATATGTTTCTTGATACAAATATACTTGATATTACTTTAAAAGGGAACAATAAGTTTTTATACGTTAAACGTCTTTGCAATCCACTTATCCAAAGTCCCTTTATATCATAACCTGCAGCAGGAACTTTCTCCATTTCCATCTTTCCTTTGGCTCCTATAAATAGGATTTCGATATCCTTAATTCTTTGCTTAAGCGCATTGGCTATTGCAATAGCAGGAAATATATGTCCACCAGTTCCTCCACCACTTATTATAATTTTCATTTTCATAATATATTTGTCATTTAAATTGCTGGTGAAACATTCGTATTAGCCGTGTTTTCCACTACTGTATTCCCTTCTACTTTTTCTGTTGCATCTTCAGATTCTGTCTCTGTACTTACACTCAACATAATTCCAATAGCAATACTAGTAAACCAAATTGAGGTTCCCCCCATACTAACTAAAGGTAGTGGCTGCCCTGTAACTGGGAATATTCCAACAGCAACGGCCATATTAATTATTGCCTGAAAAACTAAAGTAAAACAGACACCTATTGTTAACAATGCTGCAAACGTACCTGGACTCCGTGATGCAATTCTCATCCCTCTATACAATAGTATCAAATAGAGTAATAAAACAAATATGCCGCCAAATAAACCATATTCTTCAATAATGATTGCATAAATAAAATCGGAATATGGATGTGGTAAATAATTTCTTTGTGTGCTATTGCCAGGGAATTTTCCAATTAGCTTACCACTTGCAATTGCAATTTTACCTTGATCTGATTGATAATTTCCTTCACCATCACTGTGTCTAAAATTTTCAATACGGTTTTTCCACGTCCCAAACCTACCAACACTTGGATAATTATAAATTAAAGTTACAAAAAGAATTGCAACAATTATTAAAATACCAACTAAAGATAAAATATATTTAAGATTAATTCTTCCAATAAACATCAATAATAAACAAGTAGAAAAAAGTAAAGCGGATGTTGAGAAATTAGCAGGAAAAATAAGTCCACATACTACGGCAACAGGTAATATTACTGGAATAAATGCTTGTTTAAAATCTTTAATATTTTCTTGCTTTTTAGCAAGCATTCTGGCTACAAACATAATCAATGTTAGCTTTGCAAAGTCGGAAGTTTGAAAGGTAAGGTTTACTATAGGTAAAGTTAGCCATCTTGATGTTTCGTTAATATTTGTTCCGGAAACTAATGTAAAAAGCAGTAAAGGTGCAGCAATAGCTAATGCTACAATAGATATTCTAGAATAATATGTGTATTTTATTAAATGTGCAACATACATCAAAAAGAATCCAAACATAAGAATTCCAAAATGCTTTAAGATATAATATTCAGTATTTCCTGACTGATATTTATATGCTAAAGTTCCCGTAGAACTATATACAGCAAGCAAAGAAAATATAGACAGTGCGATTACCACAGCCCATATTACTTTATCACCCTTAACGTTTTTGAATATTTTAAACATATTGCACTTTAAATATTATAATTCGTTTATAGCAGCCTTAAATTTATTTCCTCTGTCTTCGTAATTTTCAAAAAGATCAAAACTTGCACAGGTAGGTGAAAGCAAAACAACATCACCTTGTTGTGCTAAATCATACGCTTTATCAACTGCTTCTTTTGCATTTTGTGATTCTACAATTGTAGATACAATTCCACCAAACTCTTGATATATCTTTTCATTATCTTTCCCTAGACAAACTATAGCCTTTACTTTTGATTTAACTAAGAATTTTAAACTACTATAATCATTACCTTTATCTTGGCCACCAACTATCCAGATTGTAGGTTTGGTCATACATTCAAGAGCATACCATGTAGAATTAACATTGGTAGCTTTTGAATCGTTTATAAACTCAACACCATGAACCTTTGCCACAAATTCAAGCCTATGACTTATGTTCTGAAAATCGGACAGGCTATTTTTTATTACTTCTTTCCTTACCCCAAGAATCTTAGACGAAACACTTGCAGCCATAGAGTTGTAAATGTTATGCTTTCCTTGTAATGCTAAAGTCTCAATGTTCATACTTATTTTATTAGAATTTGTGTTTATTATTATTTCTTTATTTATTAAAAATGCCCCTTCCTCTGAAATCTTCTTTTGAATTGATATTGGATACAATTTTGACTTAATATTTAGTTTAGCGAGTTCATTTAGTGTTACTGGGTCGTCAGCACAATAAATAAATGAGTCCTCATTAGTTTGATTATTTACGATCTTGAATTTTGATTCTATATAATTATTAATATTATAATCGTATCTATCAAGATGGTCAGGTGTGATATTGCATAAAACTGCAACATCTGCTTTGAAATTAGTCATATAGTCCAATTGAAAACTACTAACTTCAATCACATAATAATCATAGTTATTATATGCTACTTGCATTGCAAAGCTTTTCCCAATATTACCTGCTAAACCTACATTAAATCCAACACTTTTTAAGATATGATAAGTAAGTAATGTTGTTGTTGTTTTGCCATTACTACCCGTAATACATATCTTTTTAGCACTCGTATATCTGGAAGCAAACTCTAACTCGTCAATGATTGATATGTTATTCAATTTTAACTCTTGAATTAATGGAGCTTTATCCGGAATACCCGGACTTTTTATCACCTCCATTGCATCAAAAATTAAAGATTTAGTATGCTTACCTTCTTCAAATTCGATTTCATGATTTATAAGAACTTCTTTATACTTATCTTTTATCTTTCCATTATCTGAAACAAAAACATTGTAACCTATTATCTTTGCTAGAACTGCGGCACCAACACCGCTTTCACCAGCTCCAAGAATTACAATATTCTTGCTTTGCATTTACCTTAATTTTAATGTTACAATTGTTATTATTGCAAGCATTATCCCTACAATAAAAAACCTTTGTACTATCTTTGATTCATGATATCCTAACTTCTGAAAATGGTGATGAAG